>JBOHTT010000423.1:0-1533 GCA_050733775.1 Vulcanimicrobiaceae bacterium | reverse complement strand
GAATATCGGAATGAAGACGTTGAGCTTATGGAACTCGTCGCCGTACCGATTCGGCGGAGCCGCCGTCTTGCCCGAGTCCAGCGGCGTAAAATCGTCGACGCTCGTTGCGATCGCGCGTTGCATGATCTGCCGAAAGGCGACGCGCGTGCCGTGATCTTTCGGCGTATCGGGCACAAAATACGTATCCCGTGCCGCAGCCGCAACGGTCGTTGCCAACAGCAACGCCGATACGGCACCTAACGATTGAAGCTTAGACTTTCTCGATCTGATAGAATTCGAGCTCGACGGGCGTTTCGCGGCCGAAGATCGAGATGAGCGCGCGGACCTTCTCTTTCTCCGGTTGGATCTCGTCGACGATTCCCGTGAAGTCGAAGAATGGTCCCGACGTCACCTTGACGCGATCGCCCTTCGCAAAATCGATCTTGAGCTTCGGCGTCTCGATGCCCATCTGCTTGAGGATCGTCTTGACTTCTTTATCCTGCAGCGGCACCGGTTTTTCGCCGGAGCCGGGTGAACCGACGAAACCCGTTACGCCGGACGTATTGCGCACGACGTACCACGACTAGTCGTCCATGTCCATCTCGACGAGCACGTAGCCCGGGAACACTTTTTTCGGTGTGATCTTGCGCTTGCCGTCTTTGAATTCGACTTCGTCTTCCATCGGGACGAGCACGCGAAAGATCTTGTCCTGCATGTTCATCGAATGGATGCGGCGCTCGAGATTCGCTTTCACTTTGTTCTCGTAGCCGGAATACGTGTGAATGACGTACCACTTCTTGCGTTCCGATTTCGAACCGGAGGGCGCAGGGCGCGCTTCAGGCTCTTGCTCGGCAGCCGGCTCGGCCTCCGCGATCGCTTGCGTTTCGCCGTCCATCTGCGTTTCGGCAGGCGGAAGCATCTCGTGCGTCTCCATCGGAAGCGCCGAATCTTCGGTTTGGGTTTCCACTTCTTGCGTCTCGGTCTCGAGGTGGTGTGTTTCGTGCATTTTGTTCTTTAAGCGCCGTGCAGGAGCGCGAAGAGCTGCGCGAACAGCCAATCGCATCCAGCGGTGAAAAGTCCCACCGCAATGACGAGCCCGACTGTTAAAACCGTCGCGCTAACCCATTCCTGGCGGCTCGGCCAGGTGACGCGGCGCATCTCGGAGACGAGACCTTGCAAATACTCACGGCTGCGCGCGGCGCGTTCTGCGCGCGGCACGGTCGTGCTAGGACGGCCCGGAGGTCGATTCATCGTTCGTTCGGCCATTGTATCGTCTTTCGAATTCGTGGGCCACTTACTAAAATGACGGCCCAACTAAAAAAACCCACCGACGGGGGTTTGAACCGTCGCTTGGCCATTCTACCGCAAAAACCCTATTCAAGCCCTTATGGCTGCACAGGGGAAAGGTAGCCAAGCAGGCTTCGGGCGGCCGCGCCGGCGTCTAATCGAGAAAACGGCCCGCTCGAAAGCGGGCCGTTTCCATCATGGCAGGGCGGACAGGAATCGAACCTGCAACACACGGTTTTGGAGACCGTTGCTCTACCGGGTTGAGCT
>JBOHTT010000422.1:0-2024 GCA_050733775.1 Vulcanimicrobiaceae bacterium | reverse complement strand
CTGGTGAACGAGGCGTTCGACTGGGAGCACGGCATGTTCATGGGTTCAGCCTGCGGTTCGGAAACGACCGCCGCCGCGCTCGGCGCCGCCGGCGTGCTGCGGCGCGACCCGTTTGCCATGCTGCCGTTCTGCGGTTACCACATGGGCGATTATTTCGCGCACTGGCTGTCGTTCGCGCAGCGCACTGACCGCGCGAAGCTGCCGAAGATTTATTTTGTCAACTGGTTCCGCAAGAACGACACGGGCAAATTCCTCTGGCCCGGCTACGGGGAAAACTCGCGCGTGCTCAAATGGATTTGCGAGCGCGTGGAAGGGGCCGGCAAGGCGCAAAAAACGGCGATTGGCAATCTGCCTACGCCGGACGCGCTGGACTTGAATGGCTTAAATCTTCCGACGGAGGACGTGAAATCGTTGATGGCGGTGGACGAGGAAGGCTGGCGGAACGAAGTCGCCGATGTGGCGGCAAATTACGAGAAATTCGGCGGCCGCCTGCCCAAGGCGTTGAGCGAACAACTTGACGGATTGAAGAAGCGGCTGGGTTGAGCGTCAGAAATTTCCCTCACCACGCGGCGGGAATTTCTGCCGCGACGATGCTGGCTATTTATTTTTGTGGTGATTGCCCGCGTGTTTCGCGTGGTGCTTTTTGCCGTGGTGCTTGCCTGATTTACCAGCGTGGGCAACGGCCTTGTGACCATGCCAACCCTGGCCCGCAAACGCGGCTCCACCAAATGGCAGCGAAGCCAGACCGAACGCCAGAACGATTGTCCAAATCAGCTTTTTCATAAAGTTTCTTCCGCGCCTTTCAACAAGTCAGACGCATCGCGGACAAATTGGTTACATCTTTCCCAAGACTGAAATTCCCGCATGGCCAAAGCTCGATTTATTGCGACTGCTGGCGCTCAAGAATGGCCGCTCGAAGAAGTGAAACCACGTTCCGCCAACCGCGACCGAAATCACCGCGCCGGCCGGTTGCAACAGGTTCGGCAGATAACTGCAGATGGTGAACGGTTCCTGCCACAAATAAATCGAATAGGTCCGCTCGCCCAGCCATTTCAAACAGCGTCCGGCGATCCCTGGGATTGGCCGGCCAAAGAGGTAGGCAATCAGGCATGGCGCGAGCAACAAAGTGCCAGTCGCCACCACCGCCACCTTCATCTTCAGGCCAAACAGCATCAGCAGCAGACTCAAACCGCCAACAACGCTGGCAAACCGGAAAATCATTGTCGCCTGCGAACCAGTTAGTTTCCGAAACCAGTCGCGTTTGTATTCGCAACAGAAGCCCAGCGTCATCGGCCAGACGGCAAATTCAAATTGATATTTGCCGGTTCCAACGAACGGCTGCGCCATTCCCAGTCCGGCCAGGACCAGCAGCATAATTCCGAAAACCAAATCCCGCCGCCGGCCCGTCACGCCGCCGGCGATGAAAATCAGCGGCGCGAGCAGATAAAATTGCGCTTCGCAAGCGATGCTCCACAAATGTCCCAGTGACCATGAAACGTGTCCGACATAATTTATCGAGCCGGTAAGAGCCGGCGGGATTGATCTCAAATACGAATGAAAGTCCGAGTCCGGCGGGAGGTTGGGCCGGTGCTGCAGCAGCCACGCCAGCGGCAACATCGCCAAAACGTAGGCGGCCAGCGCCGGATACAAGCGCCGCAGCCGCCGCCACCAATACGTGCGCGTTCGTTCCCAGCCGGTTTTTGCGCGCGACCGCGACAGTGACCGGAAAACCAGAATGCCGGAAATAAAGAAAAAGAGATTCACTCCAACGCGGCCAAGTCCGTCAACCCGCCCGGTGAAATAAAACCCGTGCGAAATCAAAACCAGCACCAGCGCCAATCCCCGCCACTGGTCCAGCGCGATGGAACCCAATCGTTCCTGTTCCGAAGCAGGCGGCGAAGTCGCGCTCATGAGGCAGGAGCATTCATCAATTGATCAAAGTTTTTGCTTTCGGAAAAGGCTTGTCAATTCAACATCCTCGACCGGCGCGCCACATTTTCCATTTCACCGCCAGAAATGTTTTG
>JBOHTT010000421.1:0-1952 GCA_050733775.1 Vulcanimicrobiaceae bacterium | reverse complement strand
ATCGAGAACGGCGTCGGCATGACGCGCTACCTCGTTGACCAGTGGAATCGCGGCAAACGCAAACTGCCAGCCGTTATGCCGCAGCCGCGCCGTGTCACCCTTGTCACTAGCCTCATGGCTCGTCCCGTCCTCGAACAGTTTGCCGCAGACCTGCGCCAGACCGAAGGACTGGAGGTGCAGGTACTGCCCATCACCAACAAATTCTTCGGAGCAGAAGTCACCGTCGCCGGTCTCCTCTGCGGTCAAGATGTATTAGCCGCCCTCGAAGAGAACGGCAATCTCGGCGACCTCGTCCTCCTACCGCGAGTCATGCTCGACAACGCCGGAGAGCGTTTCCTCGACGACATCACCGTCGAAGAGTTCAAGTCCCGTCTCCCCGTTCGCGCCGAATTCGTGCGCAACGCCCCGGAGACCATTGACATGATTCGCTCACTAGCCCTATCCGGCAAAGAAATGGCACGACCAATCAAAATGGCCGTGCGGGTGCAAGCGCGATAATCATTTGTTCATGCACTCTTCCAACGCCTCAAGAATAAGCGGAATATCTTTCTCGCCGGTTGACCAGTTGGAGAATGCCGCACGAATAGCTGGTTTCCCGGCGAAGAAGGTCGGTGTGAGCAAAACACGCCCATCCTCCTTGAGCCTTTCAAGGAACCGATCACGTTGCTCCGCACTGGCATCATTCAGGGCAAAACAGACGATATTGAGACGAATCGGTGCCAGCAATTCAAAGTATGAAGATTGTTCAATGCCCCGACCCAATTGTTGCGCGAAAGAACAGCAGCGTGCGACCACTTCTTGATAACCATTTTTGCCGTAAGCCATCAATGTCATCCAGGCTGGCAGAGCGCGGAAACGCCGCGAGTCTTCGGGTGTGCGATGCGACAGGTCTGAGGTATCCCCCAGATAAGCGGCGCTGACTTTGAATACCTGCTGGTGGAGGGCAAGATGGCGCGTAAAGACAAACCCCGAATCATACGGGACATTGAGCCATTTGTGACCATCAGCGGTGATTGAATCGGCGAATTCCAGTCCACGAAGGAGATGCGCACGAGCGGGATCACAGGCGGCGAAAAGACCAAACGCTCCATCAACATGCAGCCACGCTCCATACGTTTTGCACAGATCGGCCATTGCTGCAATATCATCGAAATCGCCGGTATTTACATCGCCCGCGCTTGCCACGACGATGGCAGACGCACCATCCAGCGCAGCCAATCGTTGCGCCAGCGCCTCAAGATTCACGGCCATCCTGCCAGGAAGAGAGGGAACATATTCCATCACCTGTCGTCCCATACCCAGCATTGCCAACGCTTTCACAACACTGGCATGCGGCGAGCCGCCCAGTACAGGAATCGGCGGCACATTCCAGAGTCCCTGTTCAGAAACGTCAATGCCATGTCGTGCTGCTGCCCATTGCCGTGCCGTCGCCAGCGCCACGAAATTGGCCTGTGTCGCCCCGGTGACGAAGGCTCCCTCAAAGGAATCAGGTAGGCCAAAGAGCGCACGCAGCAATCCCAGCGTCTCCCGTTCAACCGTTGTAGCAATCGAGTCGCCATCGCTGCCCACATTTTGATCGTAAGCCGAGACGAGCCAGTCGCCCGCCACCGCCGCCGGAGTACTGCCGCCGGTCACAAAACCAAGATAGCGAGGCCCAGGCGATGCCGCCAACAAATTCTCATATTTTCCCCGGAAGGTAGCCAGCGCCTCCTGCGCCCCTAAACCCTCTTCCGGCAAAACATCGTGCGGCATCGGTTGAAGGGTACAACCGGCAGCCCGTGTCGCAAGACTTTCCAGAAACTCACTGGCCGCGCCATGCGCGACCTCAAGAATATCGTTCAAATGTTGATGGTCATATTGTAGGCTCATAGCCTTTTCTCCCTGTCTGTTTGTGGATGTGCGTCAAACGCCATTACTATACGGGTTAATATCCATACAGGGGCCAGTAGGGA
>JBOHTT010000420.1:0-1827 GCA_050733775.1 Vulcanimicrobiaceae bacterium | reverse complement strand
ATGCGTCTGGTGATCGGCTTCGGCATCGCCGCGTTCGTCGGCGTCCTGGTGGGCGCGGCGATGGGATGGTGGCAGCTATTGGGCCGGCTCTTCAATCCGCTCATCGATTTTCTGCGGCCGATTCCGCCCATGGCGTGGATTCCGATCGGCCTGCTGTGGTTCGGAATCGGCGACACGCAAAACATCTTCATCATCTTCCTCGGCGCGTTCTATCCGATCGTCGTCAACACGTACGTCGGCGTGCGCGACGTCGATCGCAATCTGACCTGGGCCGCGCAAACGCTGGGGGGAACGCGCGGTCAGATTCTTTGGGAGATCGTGCTCCCGAGCGCGTTTCCCACCGTTCTCACCGGTTTACGCATCGGTCTCGGCATCGGCTGGATGGCGCTCGTCGCGGCCGAGCTGGTGGGTGCATCGTCGGGCCTTGCGTACCTCATCGAAGATTCGCGCAACTTGCTGTTCACCGAGCGCGTGTTGCTCGGCATGGCGTTGATCGGCGTGCTCGGCTTTATCATGGATCAACTGATGCGTGCGTTGCAGCGTAAGTTGATTCCGGAGGCGGCGCGATGAATCGGATTGCCCGCGCGTCCGAAGGCCTCATCGTTCCATTTGCGATTCTGGCCGTGTGGCAAGTCATAAGCGGTTTTTCGCCGCTCGCGCCCGCCCTGCACAACTTCTTGCCGCCGCCAAGCTCCATAGCCGTACGTGCTTGGAATTTGCTTGCAAGCGGCCGGCTCGAATCGGATGCATGGGTTAGCGTCGGCCGGCTGATCGGGGGATTTCTCGCAGCCGCCGTCGTTGCGGTCCCGATTGGTTTCGGCATCGGCCTTTGGTCGTTGTTCGACGATCTCGTCGATCCAGTTGTCGAGCTCTTACGCCCGATTCCGCCGCCGGCATGGATTCCGCTCGGCATCTTATGGTTCGGCATCGGAAACGCGCAGAACATGTTCATCCTGGCGCTCGGCGTGTTTTTTCCGACGGTACTCAACACCATTGCCGGTGTCCGCAGCGTCGACCGCACGCTCGTGTGGGCGATGCTGACGCTCGGCGGAAAACGCAGCGACGTGATCCGTGAGGTCGTCATTCCGGCCGCGACGCCGCTGGTGATCACCGGACTTCGCATAGGGCTCGCCGTGGGGTGGGGCGCTCTCGTCGCAGCCGAGCTGCTTGCCGCGCGCTCCGGACTCGGCTTCCTGATTGAAAGCTCGCGATTCGCATTCGATACTCCGCGCATGATGAGCGGGATGCTGGCGATCGGCGTCATCGGCTTTGCGATGGACGCGGTCATGCGCGCCATCCAGAGCCGCGCAACGCGTCACGCCATCGTGGCCTCGTAGTGCCTTCACTCCACATCGACGGCGTGACCAAAGTTTACGCGCTTCGCGACGGTTCGCGTTTCGATGCATTAGAACGCGTCGATCTCGCGATGGGGGAAGGCGAGTTCGTCGCGATCGTCGGCCCGAGCGGCTGCGGCAAGTCCTCGCTCCTGCGGATGGTCGCAGGCTTGGAGGCGCCTTCAGCCGGACGCGTGATCTTCGATGGCGTCCCCGTCGATGCGCCGAGCTCGCGTCGCGGGATGGTATTTCAAGAGTACGCGTTGCCGCCGTGGAAGACGGTCGCGCAGAACGTCGAGCTCGGATTGAAATTCCGCGGCGTCTCGGCGAAGGAGCGCGCTGACATTGCAAGCCGCTACATCAATTTGGTGGGGCTGCAAGGATTCGAGCAGCGGTATCCGCGCGAGCTCTCGGGCGGCATGCGGCAGCGTTGCGCGTTGGCGCGCACGCTCGCGAACGACCCCGAGCTCTTACTGATGGACGAGCCTTTTGC
>JBOHTT010000419.1:0-3635 GCA_050733775.1 Vulcanimicrobiaceae bacterium | reverse complement strand
TCATCGGGCCGGACAACAACATTTGGATGGTAGAGAATAATAGCCGGCCCGGCGGCGTCGGGTATCCGCAATACGTCGCGGTTGCTGCGATCCATAGCTCCGTCGTCAATCCGGTGAACGGCTCGACGATTTCACCCGGCGCCGGCGTCTTCGCCGAATACACGCTGCAAAGTACATCCGGGCTCCGGGGTAACTACACCGCTCCGCTTCACGGCATCGTCAGCATGGGCGGTTTCATTTGGGTTATCGACAAAGACGGCATGCTTTGGCGCATCGATCCTACCACGGGCGGCGTAAATCCGAATCTCGCAGCCGGGTATTTGCCGGGCGGCACGGTCACGCAGGCTTCGCCGCTGACGGACCCCGGTAATACTACGTTCATTTACGGGCCGGCCGGAAGTCGTCAAGCAATCCTGTACTCGATGATTGCCGTGCTCGGCAACACGCTGTACGTCGGAAACGACAGTTTAGATAGTATCGATGCGGTTAGCCTCGATACGAGCGCCTCGCCCTCCGCGGGTCTCTGCACGACGGCCGGTCCTCCGCCATGCATCGGCACCTTCCAAGACCTCTTAACGGGAACCCTACCAAACCAGTCTCAAGGTGGAGGCACCGACGGAACCAGCCTGTACCTGGTGAACGGAAACACCGATCAGGTCTACAAGTTCACGCCACCATCCACGCTTGCGACTTCGCAAAGCGCGTATTCGAGCGTGCATGGGACCATCGGCGTTTCTTCCGACAGCTGGCTGTGGACGCTGACGAGTACTGGCGTACAGGCGTTGCAAGGAATGTCGTCAACGAGTGGTCCGATCACGCCCGCGACGGTAACGTCCTGCAGCTCGGCTAAGGGCGTCGAACGCGCGGCGACCGCGTGGCTTGCCGGGCCGGACGGCACCTGGCTGTTCACGCCGAACGACTCGAGCGGCAGCAGCACGACGCCTGCAGTGCTGTGCGCGGTGGTGTACTGATCGTGATTATTCGCAACATTCGCGCAGTCGCGTTTCTGGCGGTCGCGATGATGTTCGCCGTCGCCGGTTGCGGAGGCGGTGGTTCGAAGGCGCTTCCCACGATGCCGCAGGGTCAGCTCGGCTCGAAAGTCGGCGTGACGTTTACGTTCCGAATCGGCGGGTCGTCGACGCAGAGCGGGTCGCAGCGCAGTCCGAAATATCTCCCGACGACGACGCAATCGATCGTCATCGAATATATCGGCGACAATCCGGCTGCGACGCCCGCACCAGGCAGCACGCCGGGTACGACCGCAACCGTTGCCGCGACGGTGAACGTCACCACGTCCGGCTCGAATCCGCCGCCGGCAGGCTCGTGCTTCAACAACGCCGGCTCGTTGATTTGTACGGTCAACGTGCAACTGCCGGTCGGCGTGCTCGATCTCTACATCCTTGCGTATGACGGTCAGAACGGCACGGGCAATCTCGTCGCGGGTAACGTGACGATCGTCCAAGTCGCGAAAGACGGCGCGCTGACGAACCCCGGCACGACGACGCCGGTGTCGATCGTGCTCGGCGCCAATCCGACCAGCATTGCGTTCAATGCCATATCGAACATCGTGCCGAACGGCACCCCGAATCCCGCGGCCACGCCGACGAGCTATCCGAACAACGCCGTGCCCTTCGTGTACTCCGGCGCAGGCACGATGAATCTTGGCGGTGTTCCCGCCAACACGACGATCAACAACCTCACGCTCACAGACAACGATACATCCGGAGCGAGCTGCCTCGTGTACATTCCGGCCGGTGCGACAACCGCGACGCCGTGCCCGATGTCCTCGGCAAAATCCTCAGTTACGCTGAGCAATAGTAGCGATACCTACGCAGTGCTGTACAACGGGAAATTCCTTCCCGGGGGCGCCGTCAGCATCTCGGCGACCGGCGCGTCCTCGCCGCTGTCCGTGCAAATTACACCAACGATCTTCGCGCTGTCGGTTTCGGTAACCGGAGCGACGGGGCCGATCGGAGCGGTCGTCTATGACTCGGTCGGGAAGAACATGTACGTCGGCATGGCGAGCGCCACAACACCGCTCTACGCCATTTCTTATAGCGCCTCGACGGGATACGGCACACCGGTTGCCGTCAACGTCGCGTCGGTTAACGGCGCAGCAGCGTCTACGCTATCGGCAACAGTTTCGATCCAAACCGTCGTCGGCGGCCCGAATGCAATGCTCATCGGACCGGACAACAATATTTGGATGGTCGAAAAGAATTACTTCGCTGAGCCACAGTACGTGGCCGTTGCTGTCATCAATAGCGCCGTCGTCAATCCCGCGAATGGTTCGATGATTCAGCCAGGGCCGGGCGTCTTTGCCGAATACACGTTGGCGGGTCCGAACTTCCCCGCCAGCGGCCTGCTCAAGGATATCGTCGCCATGGGTGGCTTCATTTGGATCATGGACAAGGACGGCGATATTTGGCGCATCAATCCTGCGACGGGCGTCGTCAATCCCAACTTGGGTGCTGCGTACGCTCCGGGTCAGGGACCGACGAGCGCTCAGAGAGTGACGGATCCCACGGGCACGACCGCCATTAGCGGACTCCCCGGAACGAACAACCAGACTGCGTCGGCGATTTTCTCACCGCTGATTGCACTCAATGGTCTGCTCTACGTGGCGGATGCGCAGATGAGCTCGCTCGATATCCTCAGCGTCGATACGAGCGCGTCGCCTTCGGCCGGCCTCTGTACCACCGCGGGGCCACCGCCGTGCATTGCGACGTTTGTGCGCGCGGTGACGGGACAACTCGGTCTGAGTTCCTTCAACGAACCAAACGGCACCACGACAGATGGAACGAGCCTTTATATCGTTAATGTTTCCACGGACCACGTAAGCAAGGTAACTCCGCCCTCGACTTTGACGACATCGCAATCCGCGTATAGTACTCCGCTCGGCGGCCTTGCATTCTCTCCGGATGGCTGGTTGTGGACGTTGTCGGCATCGGGCGCCGAGGCACTCCAAGGCTTTTCGTCGACGTCGCCGCCGATCGCACCGACATCCGTGACGGCTTGCGACTCTAACGAGGATGTTGCACGTGGCGCACAGCCGTTTATTGCCGGCCCTGACGGCACATGGTTCTTCTCACCGAACACATCGCGGGCGAGTCCCGGTACGGCCGGGCTTCTCTGCGCGGTCGTGTACTGATCGTGATTATCCGCACCGTTCGCGTATTCGCGTTTCTTGCAATTGCTGCGGCCATAGCCGTCGCCGGTTGCGGAGGCGGTGGTTCGAAATCGCTCCCCACGATGCCGCAGGGCCAGCTCGGCTCGAAAGTCGGGGTCACGTTCACGTTCAGAATCGGCGGGTCGTCGACGCAGAGCAGCTCTCAACGCACGCCGAAATTTCTGCCGACGACGACGCAGTCGATCGTGATCGAATACGTCGGCGACAATCCGACTGCGACGCCCGCACCCGGCAGCACGCCGGGCTCGACCGCAACCGTTGCCGCGACGGTGAACGTGACGACTTCGGGGACGAATCCGCCGCCGGCGGGTTCGTGCTTCAACAACGCCGGCTCGTTGATTTGTACCGTCAACGTGCAGCTGCCGGTCGGCGTGCTCGATCTCTATATTCGGGCCTATGACGGTCAAAACGGAACCGGCAACCAGGTTGCCGGCAACGTGACGAT
>JBOHTT010000418.1:0-5627 GCA_050733775.1 Vulcanimicrobiaceae bacterium | reverse complement strand
AGGTGGCTCCCCGCGCGAGGATGTTCCGTGTCGCTGTCCATCTCCGGGATGAGATGCAAGGAGCGATGAGCGACAAAAGCAGCGCTTTGCGAGCGAAGAGCGACGCGGCAGGTCGTCCGGAGATGGGCAGCCCTGCGGGTTGCGGCGGCACGGGTGCTCGCAACGGCGCGAAACATCCTCGCGGGGGGAGCCACTGAATGGCACGCTTTCAATTCCGCCTGGCGCCCGTTCTCCGTTTTCGCGAACGGATCGAGGAAGAGAAGAAACAGCTGCTTGCGGCAGCACAACGCACGCTGGCGCAAGCCGAAGCAAAGCGTCAAGCCTTACGTGGCCGTCGTGAGGCACTCGCGCACGAGCTGGTTTCGCGCCACCGTAAGCTCGACGCGGAGACGTTGCGGCTTACCTACGCTCATCTGGATTTTCTCGCGCGCGAAATCACCTCGGCCGATTGGGACGTCGCCAATTGCGCGAACGCGGTAGGCGCGGCGCGCGACGTTCTCGTTCGCGCCACCAAGGACCGCAAAATTCTGGATCGGCTTCGCGAGCACAAGAAAACGGCGTTCGAACGCGAGGAAGCCAGACTCGAAAATCATCAGGTCGATGATGCCAACTCGCGCTTTTACGCGCGCACCCACCACGGAGTTCCCTTATGATCGTAACCCGGCAACGTCCAAAGAAGAAGTTCAATCCCCGTAAGTTCATCTTGCCGGTCGTGGCGATCGCCGCCTTCGCTTTCGCCTTCTGGTGGCCGCCGTCGCAGAAGATGATCCGTGGCGTCTTCGTCAGCGGTCCGGTGGTAGCCGTCGCAAACCGCATAACCGCGTTCTTCGCGCCGTATCTCGCACCGTTGCATTTCGCGGCTCAAGAGCAAGTCATCGCGGACCGTAACCGCCAGATCGAGGCGCTGAGCGGAAATCTCGAGGGTCAGCGCAAGGACCTGGCTGCCAAAGACACTCAGATCTCCGGCCTGCAAACACAGATCCGTCAGCTGCAAGACGCGTACGCAAAGCTGGCGCAAGCCACGAGCGCGCCCGCCCCGGTCGTCCGCACGGCCTCAGGCAACGTCGAGCCGGCGACGCCGCAGCCAACGACGGACGATCCGAAGCATGCCGCTGCGATATGGGCCTCCATGGATCCGGCGCAAGCCGCCGCGGTCGCGCAAAAGCTGCCGCCCGACTATACCGCCAAGGTGATGGCTCTGATGGACTCGGACTCGGCCGGCGCGCTCCTCGGCGCCCTGCCCCCGACCTACGCCGCCAAGGTGGCGCGCGTCTCCGTCCCGGTCACTCAGTAACCGGCTAAAGTCCGGGCGCGTCCCGGCCGATACCCCATCCAGGCGGAGAATCTCCGCCTCGGTTTGCTTTGCCATGGAACTTCGATCAGGGAGGAGGTGAAAAATGAATACTAATCTGTTGAATCTCTTTTCAACTACCGGTCAAACTGCCGGCAGTAAATCGCTCGCGTCAACATCGCCATTAAGGTCATCCGGTTCGCCGGCTGCCAATCTCGGCGATATGATGTTCGGGCAATTGCTGACGGCGCAATTGCAAAACACCGGAACGGCGCCACCGCTCGCAAATGGCGCGACATCGAACCTCTCGAGTCAAGCGCTCGCGCAACTCAAGACAACGATCGAGCAAATGCTGCAAGCGGGAGTGTCCGTCCAGCAGATTGCAAATCAGCTAGCTCAAACGCTCGGCTCGAGTCTTATCTCGCAGCTACAGCTCGCGGGACAGAGTCCCGGCCAAAACGTGAACGGCTCGCTGGTGAAGATGATCGCGCAGGCGCTTGGACCACCTGGTAACGGTCCGCCGCAAACGATAGCCGATGGCCTCGTGCAGCGGTTCGAACAAGTGGCGAATGCGCTCGCGAAAATCGGTGCAAACGCAACGGGGCAGCAGCAAGACAGCCTGGGAACGATCTCGGACGCGAAAGCGGGAGATACACCAGCCCCGAACAACATCGCAGCAGTCGCGCAGGCTGCGCTCGTTGCGTTGCAACAATCGGCACATCCCTTCGCCGGCACATCGCAACCTGCAACGCCGCCCGCTCCTTGGGTCCCGACGGCTTCGTCGAACTCGAATGCGGCGACGCTTGCTGCGGCGGCATCCACCAACAACGGTGGACCAACCGTCGCCACGAATCCGTCCTTGTCGCTCGTCGGCACTGGTGCCGACACGGTCATCGGCCGGATTCTCGCACGCGCGGCGAACGTTGCCGCGAACCAATCACCGTCCGCACAAAACGCGCCGAGTCCGCAAAGCGCGCAGCCTGGGACGGCAAGCACGCAGAACGCGCCGACTCTGCAACCGCAGATCGCCGTGTCTGCGGCAAGTAACGCAACAAACGGAGCGATGAACGATGCGCTCGCCGCATCGTTGTTGCGTACCGTTCAGAACGCCCTCGCCACACTACCA
Organism: Vulcanimicrobiaceae bacterium; assembly: GCA_050733775.1. Taxonomy (GTDB): domain Bacteria; phylum Vulcanimicrobiota; class Vulcanimicrobiia; order Vulcanimicrobiales; family Vulcanimicrobiaceae; genus JAFAMS01. Next base: position 3,210 of record JBOHTT010000418.1, on the reverse strand, counting down.
CAGCAGAAACCCGATTCGTCCGCGAATTCGGATTCTGCGGTAACGGCGACGGCCAACATCAATACGTCGAACGCCAGCATCTTCTCGTCGCTCGGTCTCGCTCCGGTCGTCAACACGACGTTCGGTGCGACGCCGGCAGGTCCGCCGCCGCAATCAGTGGCGACGAACACGCCGGCTCAGGTCGACCCGAATGCGGTGGTCGAGCAAGTGCTGCAAGGCATTTCGATGCGAAATCTATCCGACGGTTCACAATCCGTCCGGATGCGTCTCGTTCCGGAATCGCTTGGCAGCGTCACCGTGAATCTTTCGATTCAGGGCAGCTCGGTCAACGCGACGTTACTGGCACAAAACACCGACGTGCGAGACGTATTGCTGGCTAACCAGCAAGCGCTGGCGCGGTCGTTGTCGGATGCCGGTCTGAGGCTCGCGAGCTTCACCGTCAATCTCGCCAACAACGGTCATTTTCAGCAGCAACAACAAGCCTATCAACAGCAGCGGTTCGGTACCATTCGCCGATTCTTCGGGAATAGCTCGACATCGGATGAAGGCGCTGTTTCCGCAGTAGTCCCGACCTATGGGCCACCGTCGACGCAGCTCGCTGCGCTTCAGTGGCTGAACGCACTCGCTTAGGAGACCCCTATGGCAGGAACCAGTCCAATCAACGGTTTGATCAACACCGGCGCGCAGCAGCTGCCGTCCCAAACGGGCACGGGCCAACAGCTGGGTGCGACGGCGTTTCTCTCGCTGCTGACGACGGAGCTCCAAAATCAGGATCCTCTGAACCCGATGGACGACACGCAGTCCGTCACGCAACTCGCGCAGTTTCAGGCTCTGCAGTCGCAAGTCTCGCTGGCTGATTCGTTTCAGAACTTCCAGCAAAACTTCGCGGTCTCGCAAGCTGCGAGCATCATCGGCCTCACCGTGGCAGTTAATACGAACGGTGTGGCGACGAGCGCGAGCAGTGCCACCAGCAGCTCCGTTACGGGCATCGTTGCCGGCATCCAAGTCGTCAACGGCGTTCCGAAATTTGCGCTGACGAACGGCAGCGGACAGGCCATCACGGATTCAACCGGAAACCCGGCGCTCTTCCAGCTCAATCAGATCACTGCGATCGTACCGAGCGGAAGCTCCGGCGGCTGATATGGACCCCACGGAATCAGTCAACATCATCCCACCAAGTACCGCACCGGTTCGCCCGCAGGGCGTTCCGGTTCAAATACCGGCATCGTCAACCGCGATCACCGGGCCGTCCTTCCGCGACGTCCTCACGCAACAAGGCGTCGCGCCAGGGACTTCCCTCAAGTTTTCCGCCCACGCGTTGCAGCGACTTCAATCGCGCAACATCACGCTGACGGCGGACGACGTGAAGCGCATGAACGCGATGACGGATAAGGCGGCAGCAAAAGGAGCGCAACAGTCGCTCTTCATGCTACGCGACGTGGGCATGATCGTATCGATTAAGAATCGGACCGTGATTACGGCCGTCGATTCGGACTCGATGCGTGAGAACGTCTTCACCAACATCGACTCGGCAGCGGTAATCTCGTGACCATCGTCACGCGGTTAGCCGCTAGCAAACCCAGAATCACTTTCAAGGGCCGGACCGCTTGTCGGGAGCCCTTGCCGGAGCGGGGATGGAATGAACCGCACCGGGGATTACTGACGGAAGGTCAATATGCCAACTGACTCTTTATTTACCGCGGTATCGGGTCTGAACGCGTATCAAAACGCAATCGACGTGATATCGAATAATATCGCGAACGTTGGAACGACCGGCTTTAAGAGCCAGGAAATCACGTTCCAAGACCTGCTCTATCAATCACAGGGGTTCGCGGCGGCTCCCACCCAGACGCGAGGCGGCATCGATCCTCAGGATGAGGGCCTCGGTGTCAAGACGGCGTCGATCAGCACCAACTTCTCGCAAGGTGGCCTGCAGACGACGGGTGTCAACACGGATCTCGCGCTCAACGGCGACGGATTCTTCATCTTGAAGAACGTCGACGGCACGGGCGTCACGGAGTACACGCGCGACGGCCACTTTTCACTCAACGCCAACGGCGTGCTGTACGATCCGGCTAGCGGCCTTGCCGTCAACGGATACACGGCTAACTCGGCAGGCGTCGTTACGGTGAATGGAAACCCCGGCACGATTCAGATTCCGATCGGCCTGAAATCGCAGGCCGTCGGTACGGGATTCGGTACGAAGACCGGCCCGACCAACGACACGAACTTCGATACCGTGTTCGGCGGTAATCTCGACCAAACGCTGTACTTGCAAGCGAATAGTGGTACCGCGACGTCGGTTACGATCTCTACGACGATCTACGATTCACTCGGCAACTCGCATCTCGTCAACCTCACCTATACGCCGGTGACCTCGTCAGCGGCGGGCGGTGCGGGCATCGATCCGACGGCGAGCACCGTCACGAACACGCAGGGTGTGGCGACATCGGTCGGTACGGAATGGACGTACTCGATCACGGGCGCGAACCCGGCGGATCCGTTGACGGCCGCACTCGCCGGCGAACCGGCTGCGGATACGACGGGTTTCGTCTACTTCGATCAAAACGGCCAGTTCATCAACACCTCGAACAATTCGGGCGCAGGCGGAAGCGTTGGTCCAGCCAACACACACCAAATCGGTGCGCAAGGCTCGACCGCCGACGGCAACCTGCTCGTGGTCACGGGCTGGGGCGCACCCGCCAACAACGCGGCGCCGACCACGGCGGCGAACCCGGCGGCTATCGCGCTCGATTTCGCAGACATGAGCTCGCTTGCGGGTTCGTCGACAGCCACGACCGTTTCGCAGAACGGCTACGGTCAAGGCACTTTGGCGAACATCACGATCGGTGCGGACGGTACCATTAGCGGTGCGTTCACGAACGGTCAGCAGGCGACACTCGCGCAGATCGCGCTCGCAGCGTTCCAAAACGAGAACGGTCTGCAACGCGTCGGCAGCAGCGCTTTCGAAGAAACGGCGAACTCCGGACTTCCGCAGATCAACGTGCCTGAGTCCGGGCAATTCGGTTCGATCGTTTCCGGATCGCTGGAAGAGTCGAACGTCTCGCTCTCGCAAGAGTTCGTCAAGATGATCGAAGCGCAGAATGCGTTCACGGCCAACAGCAAGAGCGTCACGGTCGCGAACCAAGACCTGCAAACGGTCATCGGCCTCATTCCTGGTGGTTAGCCTCGGCTAACTTCGCGTGAACC
>JBOHTT010000417.1:0-1742 GCA_050733775.1 Vulcanimicrobiaceae bacterium | reverse complement strand
CATTCTCCGGATCGTTGGTCAGCACCCAGTCAAATGTTTGTTGCGCATCGGCGAGTTGCCCCTGGGCCAGATACACCTCTCCCAGCAGTCGTTGCGCTTCCAGCGACTCCGGGTAGTTGGTGATCATAATCTGGCAATGGTCAAAAGCTTGATCAATGCGACCAGAGCTGATCGCGTCTTCAGTAGACTGCAAATAGTCGCGCAGTGTTGTTTGTGCCATAACGTCTGGTCTCCTCTTTCCGCTTTACACCTCTTTGAGCAATTGTGAAAAATGCTCTAGTAGAAATGGATCATCTGGTCCGATAATAGCCAGGCGACGCCATTCAGGGGCAAAGCAGGTTTGCGTCACACGCTGAATATCCTGCGGAGTGACGGCATCAATGCGAGCAATGACGTCGTCAACATCCGTTACGTTATTCCGCAGACTTTCCTGGCTCCCTAACCAGGAAGCCACCTGTTGCGTGCCTTCCAATCCTAACACCATGCCACCCCGTATATATGCCTTGATACGATCAAGCTCGTCAGTACCCACCGGAGTATCGCACAGTTGCCGTAGCTCCTGTAGAATTGCCCGAATGGTTGCCTCCGTTTGGGACGGGTCAACACCCGCGCTGATGACAAGGCTGCCAGTTTCATAATAGCTATTGAAATAGCTGCCGATATCATATGCCAATCCCTGCTCTTCGCGAATGGTTTGGAAGAGTCGCGAACTCATGCCATCGCCGAGCAGGCCATTGATGAGTAATAGGGTATAGTAATCAGGCGACGAATACGCGGTCCCCAATGTTGCCAGACAGATATTAGTCTGCTCAGTCTCTCTCTGAATCATACCAACCGGGAGAATATTCCGCGGTGGCAAGCTTTCTTGCCAGCGTGGATGTTCGCCAGACTTCCAATCGCCAAAGAGCTTTGCAATTCGCTCGGTAACTTCTTGCTGCTGAATATTCCCTGCTATAGAAATAACGAGCGAATTGGGGAGATAGTGGGTATCAAAATAGCCGAGCATCTGTTGACGCTCTATCTGCGCCACAGTTTCAATGAAGCCAGCATCATCTCTGCCCAATGGTAGACTGGGCCACATCACTTCGTCAATGAGCAGATTGGTCCATTCCTGCGGATCGTCGCGGGTCGCGCTCAGTTCTTCGATAATGACATTGCGTTCTTTTTCAATCTCTTGCGCGTCAAAAAGTGGTTGCCGTAGCATGTCTGCCATGACATTCATCACGGTAGGCAAACTTTCGCCTGGGACGCGAGCAGTATAGCTGGTAATTTCTTTGCCGGTACTACCGTTAAAAAAACCACCAACTCCCTCGATTGCCTCCGAAAGTAGCCGCGCTGTTGGATACTGGCGTGTTCCTTTAAAAAGCATATGCTCGATAAAGTGCGAAACGCCCGCGACCGCATCTGGCTCATACCGTGAGCCAACAGTAAAAAAGAAGGCGATACTGGCGGATCGCATGCCAGGCATCTCAGCAGTAAGTAGGCGCAAACCATTGGGTAGCGTTGTTCGCTCGTAGTTCATTCAGTTATTCCGCGTCGGCTTTCAAGCATACATACAGTAGCATAATAGTCGGCGACACATCTCCTTATATTCCGGGTCAAATAAAGCCTGTTCCAGCAACGAACGTTTCAGCTTCTATCTGTACGTGTTCACTAGCTTTTTCAAGCAGTATTATAGACTGTTTCACACAGTATTTCAAGTTGTTTCAATCGGCCTGTAGAGCGGCTTCATGCAATTTCTC
>JBOHTT010000416.1:0-1709 GCA_050733775.1 Vulcanimicrobiaceae bacterium | reverse complement strand
GGGCACAGCAGGGCGGGGTAGTTGGGGCAGCACGCGGGCGCGAAGTGCGACGCCGCGGGGCGATTTGCTACTGCAAGAACCGTCCTGCGAAGGGGGCTCACCGGACTCATCTGGTACGTCGTGCGCTGACGCGGGCTGAGGCGTCGCGAGCGGCGGTCCGAACTACCTCTTCTACCCGTATCGCGAGCTCATGGGTCCGGCCCCACCCCGGTGCGAGCGGCACTCATCGTCAGGCCGAGCTGACGCCATGGGGGGGCCGCGAACGGCCGGCGCATCAGGGCGGCCAGCCCATCGGGTGGTGCGACAGGCCATGGGCGGGCACCTTTGGGCGGGCATTCGGCCACGCCACTACTTATCCTCATCTGTTCGCCATCCATCTCAACGCGCCTTCATGTCCCCGCCCCTTTCCCCAGCCGTCGAGACGCGCCGATACCCAACACGGGCGTGGCTGCTGTCCGCGCCCGTGCTTCTCATCGCGCTCATCCCCTTCTTCGCCAATTTCCACAGTGCGTCACGTGGGGGGCAGCGGTTCACGCGGGATTGGGCAGCCGACCTGCTCAACAGTGTCGAGCCCTACGGAATCCTCGTGACCGATGGGGATAACGACACCTTCCCCCTCTGGTACGCCCAGGACGTCGAAGGTATCCGGAAGGACGTCGTCGTTGCCTGCTCGTGCCTGCTCGAGACGGATTGGAACGTTCGCGACGTCATTCGCCGCCCGATTTATCCCTACGACGCGGCCGCCGGGCCGGCGATCTATCGCAACCACACGTGGGTCAAGCCAACGGGGCCGCCGCTGCACTGGACCATGGACCAGGCGGATTCGGTACCGGGGTATTTCGAAGTGCAGAAGCCCATGGTCTTCACGAAAGACAGCATCGTCGCCACGATCGGCCGCAAGGACAGCATCAGCATCCTGTCTCGCGGCCAGCTGGTCATCCTGCAGTTCATCAAGGATGCCTTCCCCGAGCGACCGATCTACTTCTCCTCCCGCAATACGCCGGACGCACTCGGCCTGGGACCGCACCTCCTCGCCCAGGGGCTGGCCCAGAAGCTGGTCATGCAGATTCCCAAGGCGTCGCGCGATACGGTGAGCACCCCGTTGGGACTCACGGATGTCCCGCGCTCGCTCGCGCTCTGGACGACCGTATACGAGGGTCCGGCGCAGCTGGTGCGTGAAGGGCAGTGGGTGGACCGCGCGTCCGCGGGCATCCCGTACCATTACGTGCTCGTGGGGTATTACCTGGCCAACGCCGTGGCGCAGGAAGGAAACCGCCCGGTGGCTGACCAGATCATGCGGACTGTGGAGCTCATGGCCCGCGCGGCTGGGTTGGAACGAGGCCAGCAAGGATAGGATCGGGTAGGAGCGCCCACCACACGCCCGGGGTGCCGCATGTCCGTTCATGCGGGTGAACGACGGTTGGGGTTTGCCCTTCTCCTATCCGCCACGGTGGCCGTCGCCCTGATGTCGGCCCCGGTGCGCGGCCAGGGGCCGCCTCGTGAGCTGTCGGGTCGCGTCATCGATGCGGCGACGGGTCTCCCCGTGGTTGGCGCAGCCGTCACGGCGCGGGGCTCGGTGACAGAGTCCGCGACATCGGCAGAAGGCAACTTCCGGCTCCGCGTGCCGGTCGGCGCCATCACGATCACGGTGCACTGCGTTGGCTATGAGCCGGTCGCGGTCGCCGCCACCGGCGATCAGACGGTGGTGA
>JBOHTT010000415.1:0-2304 GCA_050733775.1 Vulcanimicrobiaceae bacterium | reverse complement strand
CTCCGCGGATGATTTCAGCGCTGAACGCGGCTTCGTTCAAGCCAAAGCCGATAACCGCCGTTACGAACGAGTCGAGGACTAATCCGAATTTTGGAAGGGCATCGTAAATGAACACCAGCTGCAACAGGAGCGGCGTGCCGCGGATGAGCCAGATGTAGAACGACGCCGTCTTGTTGATGACCGGATAACGGGAAAGGCGCATTAGTGCGAGCACCAATGCTGCTGCCAAGCCGAGGACCATCCCGAGGAAAGCGATCTGGACGGCCAAGATCGCTCCCCGGATCAGAAATGAAGAGGTTAAAAACGGCAGTACGTCAGTCATTGACGAGGCTGCCATTCTTCGACATTACGACGTCTTCGTTTGCGCCGGTACCTGAAGGGTCGTGTCGATGCCGTACTTCTCCATCAGAGATTTTTCGGTGCCGTTGGCTTGCAGCTCCGAAATCACCGCGTAGAAGCCTTTTAGGAGCTGGTCTTCGTTCTTGCGCATACCGACGCCGATCTGGAACTTACTCAGGACCGTGAACGCTTGCCGGTATTGCGGATGCGCCCTTACGAGCGTACCGACCAACGCCGCATCGCTGAAGAGAACGTCGCAACGCTTGTTGTCGATCAGTCGCAGCCCGGAATCTTCCGAATCGTGTATGATGACTTGCACCGGCTGCTTACCCGCTGCTTCGCACTTCTTGCTTTGTTCTTCCAACATTGTCGCTTGGACCGAACCCAAGATCGGGCTGGCGCTGTTCCCGCAGAGATCTTCTAACGAAGCCAGCTTTTTGGAGTTGTCCTTGAGCGCAAGGCCGCCGATACCGGCTTGCATGTACACGACGTAGTTAATTTGCTCGGCGCGCTTCGGCGTGTAGTAGAGATTGGACATCATCACATCGTTATGTCCCGATATGACGGATGGGATAATGCCCGACCAAGCACCAGGATTGAAATCGACCTTCATTCCCAAACAAGAAGCGATATCTCTGGCGAAATCGGCTTCAAACCCAACGATGTGATCGAAGTTTTTTGGATCGCGATAGGCGTAAGGAACGTCTTGTGGATCCATCCCGACCTTGATGGTCCGGCCCTTGAGGCCCGGATATTGGCTCGACAGGTCCTTTGCAGGACACGTCGCGTCTCCCGACATTTGCGCGAGCGCTCTATGGGGCGCGAGCGCCGAAAAACTTAAGCCAATAACCATGAGGAGTGCACACAAAAGCGTAGCAAGCTTCATCGGTCTCCCTCTCACTCGGCTAATTAAGGAAGTGAACAGTGCACGAACTTGTAGCCGCGGATGGCGATACCTGCTCCGCTATGCGGAGCCAAGAGGCAGTGGCGATGCTCGGGCGAATGTCCTCGGCATGATTGTCGATTTTCATTGCCACATCGGGCGAGCACTGTATAGCTACAAGCCGAAAAAGTTCACGCCCGAGCAGCTCTTGCAGCGGATGGATGAATCGAAGGTCGATTATGCCTGCTGCTTCTCGTTTTATGATGTGATCGAGAACGACTACGTCGCCGACGCGGTGCGGCCCCACGATCGATTGCTTGCTTTCGCCTTTTTAGATCCCCACCACGAAGACGCAGCAGCGAAGCTCGAAGCACTGGTCGATAAAAAGGGCGTACGAGGTGTCAAGCTTCATCCGTTCGTCCACGGCTTCCACGTCAATAACTTTATTTTGCTGGATCCGATCATGGAAGTTTGCAAGGCTAAGGGCATTCCGATTATATGTCACGGGTTCATGGATAACCCGCACAACATGCCTTCTGCGTTCGGAGACCTTGCCGGGCGACATCCGCAGGTCAATATCGTGATGGCTCACAGTGGTTTTATGTGGGCGAGAAAAGATGCCGTCGAGGAATCGGCGCAGCATCCGAACCTCTATCTCTGGACGACGTGCTTGTTGCCGGACGGCATTCGCGAGGGTATCGAGAAGATCGGCGCAGAGAAGTATGTCTTCGAAAGCGATGCTCCGTGGGGCGACGCGCGGCCGGAAATCCTCAAAGTACAGATCGCATCGCACAACGATGCCGAAGTCGAGAAAATTCTTTGGGCGAACGGCGCCCGTCTGCTAGGAATTAAGGCGCCGGTTAAAGCCTGATAGCTCCGGCGCTTTTCCTTTCTGCGCGTTGGCGCTGCCGTCGGGATACGTGACGACCGCGAGCGCGATCAGGATTGCGACAATTCCGGCCCATTGCAAAGCGACAGGGTGTTCGCCCAGAAACAGATACGATGTTAAGATCGAAACGACAGGAATCGCGAGAGAGCTCACTCCTGCCGTAACCGCGGGCAAGCGCTGCAACACCCAGTAC
>JBOHTT010000414.1:0-3364 GCA_050733775.1 Vulcanimicrobiaceae bacterium | reverse complement strand
ATGCAGGGTCGTCGTTGTAATCGTTCTCGATCATCTCCAGTAGCAGGTGACCGTTGCGATCGCGCCAGTGACCGAACGCGTCGCGCAGGTGACCTCGTGTTTCGGCCGCGTCGCGAATCAGCCACTCGACGGCAATCGGCCAGCCTTCCGTGTCGTAGATGGCCTGCGCAAGATCCACGTCGTCAAAGGAGAGGCCGAACGCGCGCGCCATTTCTCCGACCTCACGAGCGTCGAACGCGAGTTCCGACGCATCGTAGGCGGCCGCGTTACCTATCGCGAGCAATCGGTCAATCTGCATGCGGCGACGCGAACGGCCCACGAGAAACATTTTCGCGTCGGCACCGCGGCCGCCGATCTGATCGATGAGCGCGGAGAATGCTGCCGGATCCGCGCGATCGACGTCATCGAGGATAAGCGTACCGCCGCGCTTCTCCGCGGTACTGAGATCTCGCAGCGTCGAGGAATCTGTCCCGGCCGGCACACGCACGTATCGAACCGAAGGCCGGCGCGTTGCATAATCCCGGAGCGCAGACGTCTTTCCGGCGCCGAGCGGTGCGCAAATAATGCGCAAGCCGTGCGACTCGGTTACGTCACACCAGGATTCAAACCGCGTACGTAAGATCGAGTGACGGATAACCTAGGTAATTTTCCGCTGATTTGAGAGAGGTTCCCGCCACTCCAGGGTGGCGGGACGCATTCTCTAAGGAGAGTCTTGACGCCAGGTCGTTTGTCCTGACGAATTGGCGAGGAACATTCCGAACCCACCTTCGGGATAGACTCCCATCTGTGCGCGGATGGTTTTCGAGGCGTCACGGATATCGAAGTACGCGCCACGATCTTCGCCGACCAAATACGCACGGGCTTGTTCGTCGGAGCCAAAGACGCCCAGCTCCGGATTACCGGAATCGGAGCCAATGAACGCAGAGAGCCGCCTCTTGCCGTTCTTGTCGAGAAGCCGGAAGTTCGGAAACTCCCCAGGGCTCGACAAGTATGCTTCGAGACGCGTCGTGCCGGTAGCGTCGAACTGCCGGAGCGTCGGTGAACTATCGCCGGACGTAAGGAAGAGCGTCTGCCGCAACTTGCCGGTGCTATCGCGAAGATCGACCGACGGACGTCCCTCGGAGTCCAAGCCGATAAATACGCGTAGTTGGCTGTTCGAATCGCGAACCACCAGGCCGCTGGCAGTGACCTGCGTGCTGGCTTGCTGACCGCGAACCGAAAGCGGCGTGGATGACGGCGCGCTTTGCGCCGTTGCGAAGAGAATAGCGAGGGCCGCAATTGCGATTGTGCGATCGCGCTTCACGCTCGATTCAAGCCGCGCGACCCGCGCGGCTAACTCTGACTTGTCCATGCGCCCGATTGTCCTCCGTAGCGAAGAATCCTTAGAGAAGCATCGGTCATTTCTGGGCCCGGCTGGAGCGGCCTATCGTCCGCTCGGTTGCGCCGCCCGCCGAGGTTTTGCGCCGGCGCGAAGCGGGTAGGGGCGGACTTAGATGTCCAGCTCGCGCGCTTTCCCTAGCGACGTGGAGTCGTTTATCGCGTACTGCATCGACTCGGTCGAACAGGTCGAGGTCTTGTTGCTGTTGAGCGCGACCCGCGATCGCAGCTGGACGATGGACGATATCAGCGCGCACCTGCGAAGCTCCGTGCGATCCGTCGGCCTCCGCCTCGGCTCGCTCGTGGCGCATGGTCTCATCAAACGCGACGGGATGGCGTTTCGATACGACGCCTCCCATGCGGATGACCGTTTGGTCCAGCGGCTGGCGGAAGTCTACCAGGAGCGACGGCCGGCGGTAATCGACCGAATATTCTCGCTGCGCGATCCGATGCGAACGTTTGCAGACGCCTTCCGTCTCAAGGAGCAGCAAACAGATGGCTGAAGTCGTTTACATCCTCGCTGCGCTCACCAGCGCCGCGTGCGCGTTTTTGTTGCTACGTTCGTACGCGCGAACCCACGTACCGCTGCTCTTATGGAGTGGGATCGCTTTTGTCGGCTTCACGATCAATAACGTGCTGGTCTACTTGGATCTCGTGGTCTTGGGACCCGAGGTCGATCTTTCGGTTTGGCGGCTCATCCCAACGCTACTCGGCCTGATAGTCTTCTGCTACGGCCTGATCTGGGAAGCCGCATAATGTACGCGCTCATGTCAGGCGCAGTCTGCGCGCTCTCCGCCGTTGCTGCGTGTGCCCTCTTCCGATCGTATTGGCGTCTGGGCGATCGATTTTTCGCGTATTTCGCGGCTGCGTTCGCGCTCTTCGGGGCGTCTCAGCTCTTTCTCGGCATTCGCAACTTGCCCGAGGGCAACTATCCTTACGCGTACGTTCCTCGTCTGCTCGTCTTCGTGCTGATTCTGATCGCGATCGTCGAGAAAAACCGCGCGGTGCGGCGTCCGAAAACCAACGCGGACGCCATCGACGACGACGACCTAACTCAACAGCGGCTGCGGCGCGCCGTCCGCTAGACACCGCCGTCCCGCGCGCGGGTCCGTCCCTGGTCGGCACCGAACATCGCCGCGATGCAACCGCGTCGGGTTTTTCGCCCCCGGCTTCTCGAGCGCGTTCGACGCGCACAGGAAAAGCGCATCGTACTGCTCTTTGCCGATGCGGGCTTCGGCAAAAGCGTTGTACTCGACCAATTTCTCACGAGCGACCGGCGCCCGTGCGCGTTCTATCGCGTACCGCCCGATACCGCGTCGCTCCTCGGTTTTCTTCGCGGGCTAACGGCCGCACTCGAACCCTTCACCCCGGGCGCACATCTCTCGTTGACGATGGCGCACACGCGCGCAATGCAATCGCGTACGCCGTTCGTCGAGCTGGCGAGCTGGTTCGGCGAGCACTTGCGCGACGGCGACTTGTGCATTGCGATCGACGACCTGCATAACGCGTCTTCAGATTCGATCGGCGACTTTCTCTCGCGAGCTACAGCCGAAACACCGCGAAGCCTGCGTTGGCTTATCGCGGCTCGCCCCACCTCGACGTTTTCGGCCGCACCGTGGTTGGCCGGTGGCGAGTTGGATTGGCCGATCGATGAAGCGGAATTGCAATTCACCCGCGGGGAGATCCGCGAGCTGGCGGAGCGCTGCGGCCGATACTTTAGCTCGGAAACCACCGGCGAAATTCTCAGAATTACCGGCGGCCAGGCCGCTTCCGTCGCGCTCACGATGGGACTGCCCGAATCGGCGTTCGCGACTTTTGGCGCTTCGGCGGCACCTTATGAAGTGCTCGCGCAGACAGCTTTTGACGCAGCCGATCCGGCAACGCGTGACTTTTTGCTGCGAACGTGCGTGTACGACACGCTGCGCTTCGAGGTCCTCGACCGCCCGGATAAAGATCTGCTAGCCGGCCTCATCGAGCGCGACGGGCT
>JBOHTT010000413.1:0-9715 GCA_050733775.1 Vulcanimicrobiaceae bacterium | reverse complement strand
CCTCGATCGCGGGTGTGACCGTGCCGTTGGCGTTGACGTTTGAAACGCCGTCGATTTGCTCGATTTCCGGCACCAGGTTATTCGTCACGATGGCCGATAACGCTGGTGCCGAGAGCGATCGCGACGTTATCGAAAGCGTAATGACCGTCGCCTGTCCCGGATCGAACGTGCGCACCGACGGCGGCGCGAGATCGGTCGGCATGACGGCCATCGTCGATTGCACGCGACGCTGTACTTCAACGAGGTCGGTCGTTTGATTGGAGTCGAGCGTGAAGGTCGCCGCGATCGACGCCTGACCGTTCTGGATCGAGGTGTTCATGTGATCCAGATTAGGAGCGCCGGCGATAGCGTTTTCGATCGGCTTGACGATCGCATCGCGAATTTCGGTGGGCGACGCGCCCGGATACGAAAGGCTGACGCTAACGGTCGGAAAATCGATGTTCGGAAAATTCTGCTGCACGAGCGTCGCAAGCGACAACGCTCCCGCAAGCGCCACGAGCGAGCACAGAACGACGACGAGCGAGGGACGGCGGACAAAAAGCTGCGTTAGCCGCACGGCGCGGTTCGCTTACTCTTTGCTAACGCGGCGATATCGCGGGCTGCCTGACGCTCCAGGTTGTGGGCGGCCGCCGAGCGACTGACCGTCAGTGAGACCGAGTTGTCCGTCCGAAATGACTCGCGCGCCGGCGGACAAACCGGTAACGATCGAGGTCGTTCCGTCGCTGGCGAGCTCTTTGACGTCGACTTTCTTCGCGACGCCGCGTTGCGCGACCATCACGCTCGAGCGCGTATCGTCGAGAAACGATGTCGCCGGGATGCCGACGCCTGCGGTCGTCGGCAAATCGATCGAGGCCGTTACCGGAACGCCGGCTTGCAGCACGTCGCCGGGATTGCTGACTTGCGCCTTGACGGTAAAATTTGTGGAGCCGGGCTGCACTTGTCCCAGAACGGCGACGACCTTACCGTCGTACGTCTTTCCGGTTTGATCGCCGCCGGCACGAATGCGCACCGGCGCGCCGTTACGAATGCGGAAAATATCGGTGCTCGACGCATTGAGCTCGGCGTAGACATCGGAGAGCTGTTGGACCGTGAACAGCGTTCTTCCGGACGGGTATTCGCCCGGATTAAAGTTGCGATTGACGACGATGCCGTTGACCGGCGACACGATCGTCGCATGCGCGATCTGGACGCGAATTTGCTGTGCTTGCGCGCGCGCCGATGCGGCGTCCGCCTGTGCGGCAGCGACGTTCGCGGATTGCAAGCCTTGCTGAGGATTGCCGTTCACTTTCTCGTTGGTGATCGCCGATGCGAGCGCCGCTTGTGCGGAGCGCACTGCGGCTTCATCGTTCGAGACTTGCGTGCGGGCCTGGTCGAACGATTGCTGTTGGATAAAACCTTGCGAGAGCAGCTGCTGATCGCGCTGCATCGTCAGTGTGTCCAGCGCCAGGGTGTGCTGCGCTTGCGCGAGCGTCTGACGCGCTTGCGTCACTTGCTGCGGGCTCTGACCGTAGTTGAGCTGCGCCGTGTAACGCGCTTGCGAGATCTTCGCTTCGTCGGAAGCAACCGTGCGCAGCTGTGCGTCGAGCTGCGCGCGCAAGTCCGCCGTATCGAGCACCGCGAGGACCTGTCCGGCGTGCACGCGATCGCCTTCGTTGACCAGGACGCGATCCGCAAATTCCGTCAAAGAGCTCGAGATCGCCACATTTTGCAGCGGTGCGATGATGCCGGCGATCGTGAGCGTCGGATGCACGGAGGTGCGCTGCGCGACGGCTGTCGGCACGGGAGCCGGCGAAGCTGGGCCGCCTGCGCCGCCGCGGAGGCGATTGGAACCACGGCCGCAGCCGCCGAGCAGCAACGCCAACACGAAGATGGCTCCGAGCAGCCGAATTGAGTTCGCCTTCATACGTACGCGAAGTCCAACGTACGAAACTATCCTGAAACGAGCCTGAGACTTCCCGCTTGCGCTAATCTACGACAGAGAGCTCGACTGCTTCCACGACGTTGAGCTGCTGGGGCGTGAGCTTGTTGGCGTCGCTTGCCGGAGCCACTCGCCAAGCCAGGACGATTGCCGCCGCCAGGACGAGGCCGGCAAGCAGATACGCCGCGCCGGGTTGATTCCAGTTCCGCAAAGGGCCGATGAACGCCGCGAACGTCGACGCGAAGATCACCGGACCCATCAGCATTGCGATTCCGCGTACGCTCGTGAGCGCGCCTTGCAGCCGGCCCTGTTCCGAGGGCGCGACGAGCGGCGACATCAGGCCTTGCGCTGACGGCGTCGCGAGGCCCCAGAGATTGATCAGCGGGATCGAGCTCCAGAACAATACGCTGGTCGGCGCGAGGCCGAATGCCGTAAAGCCGACCGTACCGAACGCCAGGCCGATTATGAGGGCGCGCCGCTCGCCGATTGCGGCGACGACCCTCCGCACCAAACCGACTTGCACGATGACGGAGAAGAAGCCGACGATCGCAAGCGTGATGCCGACCGTGCGCGTGTCCCACGCGTAGCGGTAGTCGCCGTATAGCACAAACGTATTGAACGATTCGTGCGCAAGATACGCGAGGAACATCACGCCCGCGAGTCCGAGCAGCACCGGGTGCGAGCGCAGCAGCTTGAGCGAGCCGACGGGATTCGCGCGCGACCACTGAATGCGTTCCGAGCGTTTTTCGGCGCTCAGCGATTCCGGTAATACGAAGAATCCGTAGAGCCAATTCACCGCGGCGCAGCCGGCGGCTACCCAAAACGGCAAACGCGGATCGACGGAGCCGAGAAGCCCGCCCACTGCCGGGCCGATGATGAATCCTAAGCCGAAGGCTCCATTCAGCACGGCAAAATTGCCGGCGCGTTTTTCCGGCGTCGTGACGTCGGCGATATACGCGTACGCCGTCGAGATGCTCGCGGCCGTCGCGCCCGAGATGAGCCGTCCTAGGAATAACCAGCCGATGGTCGGCGCCATCGCCATAATGCCGTAGTCGAACGCCATGCCGGCGTTCGAGAGTAAAACGACGCGGCACCGCCCGAAGCGATCGGAGAGCGCGCCGAGCACCGGTGCTGCGACGAACTGCATGAGCGCAAAGATCGTGCCGAACAACCCGAACATCTGCGATGCTTGTTTCGTGTCGCCGTGCAGAAAGTTGAGCACGAGCTGCGGCAGCACAGGTATGATGATGCCGAACGAGAGCATATCGAGCAGCACGGTCACGAAGATGAAGCCAAACGCCGCTTTGCGCACGGTCACGCGAACCCGCGCCGCAGCGGATAGTCGACGACGATTGCTTTTCCGGCGGTGAGCGCTTTCACGGTGTGTACCGTCGCCTTCGGAATGATTCCGATCCAACCGGGTCCGGCTTCACACGTCTCGCCGCCTATCGTAATCTCGAGGCGCCCTTCCAGCACGTGCCAGACCTCTTCTTGTTCGTGGTGATGCTCGTGGATTTCCGCGCCCGCGTCAAAGTCGTAATGCGCGAACGTCATGTTGGTCGAATTGAAATAGCGCCCGTGCCACCCGGGGAGGCGCTCGATGACCGGCAGCTGGCTCGTATCGACAAACGGCATGGGGTTCGATCACTCTAGCATATTTGAAACAGTCGTTTCAAGTATGGTAGAATGGGTTCGTGCCAAGGACCGCCGACGAGCGGCGCCGCGCCGAGCTTCTGGAGCGCATTGTCGACTACGTCATGAAAAGCGGTCTCGCCGATCTCTCGCTGCGGCCCCTCGCGAAAGCCGTCGGCTCGAGTCCGCGCGTCCTGCTCTACTACTTCGGCTCCAAAGAGGATCTCGTCACCGAGGTGCTCGTGCGAGCCGGAGAACGCCAGCGCGACATGTTCGCAAAATTGCCGAAGAACCCGCAGTCGTACGAACAGACGATGCGCGCTGCGTGGCGAATCGTTAGCGCTCCCGAGCGGGAAGCAATTTTTCGGCTGTTCTTCGAGACGTACGGTCTCGCGCTGCAAAATCGTAAGCGGTTCGCACGTTTCTTGGATCGTGTCGTGGAAAATTGGCTCGCATATTTGGAAGCACCCGCGATTCGCGACGGCTACAGCCGAAAGGAAGCCCGCGCGATGGCGACCGTGATGATCGCGGGTTTTCGCGGCTTCATGCTCGATCTGTGCGCGACGCGCGATCGCAAACGCATCGACCGCGCGGTCGAAATCTGGATTAAAGCGCTCGACGCGCTCCCGCCACCGCGTGCCAAATTGTCATCCCGAGCGTAGGCGCACGGAGTGCGCCGTAGTCGAGGGAAAGCGGCAATGCTCACGGCTGAGGAAGTCTCCGCGTCACGATAACGGGGCCGAGCCCCCACAGCAGTTGCATCGCATGCTTGCTCGCGATCGTTTCGCGACCCGAAGCATAGTCGCTGCGCCTCGACTATGCCCCATCGCTTCGCTCGGGGCAACGCTCGGCGTGACAAAAAGTGACAAGCGGAAACGCTA
The DNA here is from genome assembly GCA_050733775.1 of Vulcanimicrobiaceae bacterium. Classification (GTDB taxonomy): domain Bacteria; phylum Vulcanimicrobiota; class Vulcanimicrobiia; order Vulcanimicrobiales; family Vulcanimicrobiaceae; genus JAFAMS01. The sequence goes on along the minus strand of JBOHTT010000413.1, from coordinate 5,284 downwards.
TTCCTGTGGTTTGTGCACCATGATTTCGCCGAGCTCGGCGATCGCCGCTCGAAGATTCGATGTCGTACCCGGGTCGAGGACTTCGGTCCGTTCGAAAGCCCGCAAGACCGCGGTAAGCCGTTTCAGGACGCGCGCGATCACCTGAATATGAATGTCGTGGAACGCCTTCCACTCTTCCGGGGTGCTCATTACAACTCGTTATCCGCCGCGGTGGCCTGATCCCGTAGGGCCAGCGCGATCGCAGCAAATAGCAGTAAAGCGCCGATCAGCGTCTTGCCGCCGAGCGCTTCGCCGAATACGACGGCAGCCAGAACTGCGGCAACGACCGGTTCGAACAGCGTCGAGAATCCCACCGTCGTCGGCGTGAACCAGCGCAGCGCGACGTTGATTGCCGTGTGTCCGCCGAGCTGCGAAATGAACGCCATTGCCAAAATGCCGGCCCACGCACCCGTCGCAGCGAACGGCGGCGGCGATTCGCGTGCGAAGAACGCGATCGGCACGAGGACGATCGCCGCCCACGTGTACGTGCGCGCGACAATCGCGAGCGTGGTGAGATTGCTGCGAACCGAACGCACCAGCATCAAATAGACGGCCATTGCAGCGCCGCCGAGCGCGGCAAGAAACGCGCCGAGAATCTCGTGGCCGGCGATCGGCGCGGCAGCACCGCGGGCGTCCACGACGAGCGCGAGACCGGCTGCGCCGCACAGCAGCGCGAGCCCGAATGCAACGCTCGGCAAACGCCGCGAAGAAATCGCCGTTGCGATTCCCGTGAACAACGGCGACGTGCACACCAAGAGCGTCGCGACGGCGATCGACGTGTATTCGAGCGACGCGATCCAGCCCGCAAAATGCACCGCGAGCGCGGCTCCGGCAACGGCGAGCACGGCTTCACGCCGCGGACCGAGCCCGCTGCGACCTTCGCCTCCGCGCGCGAGCAGCAGAAGTAGGACGATCGTCGCAGCGATTCCCAGACGCAGATAGGAAACGGCAAGCGGACCGGCCCCGCCGAGCGCGAATCGCGCGAAGATTGCCGCCGCGCCGACGAATATCTGCGCTCCCCCGAGGGTAGCGAAGCGTATCAGCGGCGCAGGACCTCGAGCATTACGTTCCGCAAACGTTTGATCCAGGAGGATTGCCATGCCTTTCCGCAGCGGACAGCACTTCGTTCAGGTTCCGGGTCCGACGAACATCCCGGAGCGCGTTCTTCGCGCCATGGACCATCAAATCGTCGATCATCGCGGACCTGAATTCGCGAAGCTGACGCTCGAGATACTCCCGATGATGCGCGAACTCGTGAAAGCGAAAGACTCGCACGTCATTCTCTATCCGTCCTCCGGAACGGGCGCATGGCAAGCCGCGCTGACCAACGCGCTTTCTCCCGGCGATCGGGTACTCGTCGCGGAAACGGGTCAATTCTCCAACGCGTGGGGAGAGCTGGCGAAGAAGCTCGGCATCGAATACGACCTGATTCCGGGCGACTGGCGCAGCGGCGCCGATCCGGAAGAAATTGCGCGGCGCTTGCGCGCGGACACCGGCAAGAAAATCGCTGCCGTCATGGTGCTGCACAACGAGACGTCGACCGGCATTACGTCGCGCATCGGCGACGTGCGGGAAGCAATCGACTCGACCGGTCATCCGGCATTGCTCCTCATCGACACCGTTTCGTCACTGGCATCGATCGACTATCGCCACGATGAGTGGCGCGTTGACGTGATGGTCGGCGGGTCGCAGAAAGGCTTGATGCTGCCGCCCGGCATGGGCATCAACATCGTTTCGCGCAAGGCGCTCGAAGCGTCGAAGAAATCTCGCTTCCCGCACTAGTATTTCGATTGGCAAGAGATCATCGACGCGAACGTCGACGGTTTCTATCCGTATACGCCGCCGACGTCGATGATGTTCGGCTTGCGCGAATCGCTGAAGATCATGCTGCGCGAAGAGGGCATCGCAAACACCTTCGCACGCCACGCGCGGCTCGCCGAGGCGACGCGGCGAGCAGTGCGCGGCTGGGGGCTCGAAATTCTCCCACGCGATCCGCGCGAGTTCTCGAACACGCTCACGCCGGTCGTCGTGCCCGGAGGCGTCGACTCCGACAAAGTGCGCGCTGTGATTCTCGATCGCTTCGACGTGTCGCTCGGCGTCGGTCTCGGTCGCGTCAAAGGAAAGATATTCCGCATCGGTCACCTCGGCAGCCTGAACGAAACCATGCTGGCCGGCGTCTTATGCGCCGTACAGATGGGGCTGCGGCTCTCGGGCGTCGACGTCACCGACGGTATCGGCCCCGCGCTCGACTATCTCGCGAACCCTGTCCGCGAACCCGCCCTCGCCTAGCCTCGAAGCGCGATTGCGCCGCGAGGTTCGCGGCGAGGTTGCCTTCGATGCGTTCACGCGGGGTCTGTACGCGACCGACGCGTCGATCTATCAGATAGAGCCGCTCGGCGTCGTCATTCCGAAAACGGTTGACGACATCGCGGCAGCGGTGGCGATTTGCCGCGACGCCGGTGCGCCGGTCTTGCCGCGCGGCGGCGGTACGTCGCAATGCGGACAAACCGTCGGCGCGGCGGTCGTCGTCGACACGAGCAAGTACCTGCGCGATGTCCAAGAGCTCGATACCGCAGCTCGGCGCGCGCGCGTGCAGCCCGGTCTCGTCCTCGACCATCTCAATGCGCGTCTCAAGCGCGACGGTCTCTTTTTTCCCGTCGATCCGTCGACCGCGAGCCGGGCGACGCTCGGCGGGATGACGGCGAACAATTCATCCGGGGCGCGCTCGCTGCGCTACGGCATGATGGTCGACAACGTGCTCGCGGTCGACGCGATCCTCGCGGACGGGACGCGCGCGCGCTTTTCGGACGACGACGCACCGTCTGGAATCGTGCAGCGTCTTCGCGAGATCGGCGCGCGCGAACGCGATGAAATAGCACGGCGCTTTCCGCACGTGATGCGACGCGTCGGCGGCTACAACATCGACGCGATCTCGCCGGGGCCGTTCAACGCGGCCAAGATTCTGGTCGGCTCGGAAGGAACGCTCGCGTTTTTCGCCTCGATCGATCTCGCGCTGCAGCCGCTCCCGTGCGCGGCCGTTCTCGGGGTCTGCCATTTCCCGAAATTTTCGGATGCCATGGCGTCGACGCAACGGCTCGTGGAAACGGGACCGGTCGCCGTCGAGCTCGTCGATCGCACGATGCTCGAGCTTTCGCGTGCGAATCCCGCATTCGCGCCGGCGATCGAGCGCTACGTGCAGGGCCGTCCGGATGCAATCTTGCTCGTCGAATACGCCGGCGACGACGCCTTGCCGCTGCTTTCGAAGCTCGACGAGCTCGAAGAATGCATTGCGCAGCTGGGTTTTCCCGGTGCGGTCGCGCGCATCACCGATCCCGCCGCGCAAGCCGAAATTTGGTCGGTGCGCTCCGCGGGACTGAACATCATGACGTCGATGAAAGGCGATGCGAAGCCGGTTTCGATCGTCGAAGACTGCGCCGTTCCACTCGAGCATCTTGCCGAGTACACGAGCCGCCTCGAACAGATCTTCGCCAAGCACGGAACCTACGGTACCTGGTACGCGCATGCGTCGGTCGGCTGTTTGCACGTGCGTCCGGTGCTCAACGTCAAACGCGGCGAAGACGTCGGCAAGCTGCGTGCGATTGCGGAGGAAGCCTTTGCGCTCGTGCGCGAGTACGGCGGCTCGCATTCCGGCGAGCACGGAGACGGGATCGTGCGTTCCGAATTTCACGACGACATGTACGGCGAGCGAATCGTGCGCGCGTTCGAAGACGTGAAAGACGCCTTCGACCCGCAATCGCTCTTCAACCCCGGTAAGATCGTGCGCTCGCCGCGAATGGACGACCGTTCCCTCTTTCGGTACGCCGAAAACTACGCGCCGATTCAGATAGACACGGTGCTCGACTGGTCGGACTGGGGCGGTTTCTCCGGCGCGGTCGAGATGTGCAACAACAACGGCGCGTGCCGCAAGGACGCCGGCGTCATGTGCCCTTCGTACATGGTGACGCAAGACGAGCACGACGTGACGCGCGGACGCGCCAACGCGTTGCGTCTTGCGATCACCGGCCAGCTCGGCACGGATGCGTTCACGTCGCACGCGATGTACGACGTGCTCGATCTCTGCGTCAGCTGCAAAGCGTGCCGGCGCGAATGCCCGACCGGCGTCGACATGGCGCGCATGAAGATCGAGTTCATGTACCATTATCGCAAGAAACACGGACGCCGCTTGAAGGACCGGCTCATCGCCGAGCTCCCTCGTTACGCACCGCTTCTGAGCGCGGCGCACGTGCCGATGCGCCTGCGGAACGCGTTTCGCCGCGGACGCCGGCTTCCGGTTCCGGCGGCGCAGCCGTTTCGCGACGGAAAATCGCGTTCCGGCAACGTCGTGCTCTTCGTCGACACGTTCAATCGCTATTTCGAGCCGAACAACGCGCGCGCGGCGGTGAACGTCTTGCGAGCCGCCGGATACGAGATCGCATTTCCGAGCAGACCGCTGTGCTGCGGCCGGACGTATCTTTCCGCCGGCATGGTGGACGAGGCGCGAAGGGAGTTTTCGCGCCTCGTCGATTCGCTGGCGGATTTTGCGCGCCAGGGTATCCCCATCGTTGGTCTTGAGCCTTCGTGTCTGCTGACGCTGCGCGACGAGCTGCTCGCAATCGCGCCGAGTGACGACGCGCGCGCGATTGCGTCGCGTGCGCTCTTATTCGAAGAGTTTTTGGTGCGAGAGCAACGCGAGGGGCGTCTGAATTTACGACTGCACGAGCTTGATACGAAGAAGGCGCTGGTCCACGGGCACTGCCATCAGAAGGCGTTTGGCGCGTTTCCGGCGGTGCTGCAAAGCTTGCGGATGATTCCAGCACTTGAAGTCAGTGCAATCGAATCGAGCTGTTGCGGGATGGCGGGGAGCTTCGGCTACGAGCCGGAGCATTTCGAGATTTCGAAAGCGATGGCCGAGCGTTCGTTGCTGCCGGCGATACGGGCCGCCGGTGACGATACTGCCATCGTCGCGGACGGCACGAGCTGCCGTCATCAGATCGCGGACTTAGGTGGACGGCGCTCCGAGCACGTCGCGCTGGTGCTCGAGCGGGCTCTCGTCTAGCGAAGCCGGGGATTCGCCGGAGGCAAAGATGCTGACGACGTTGTCATCCTGAGCGGAGCAACGCATTAGCGTTGCGGAGTCGAAGGACAGAGTAGCGGTTCGGCGCGTTCCGCCTAAGGAAAGCCGGGTAAGCGCTCGCCACCGCGCCAGACCTCAGTTCCTCGGATGTGGTCGACGATATCAGGCACG
>JBOHTT010000412.1:0-6416 GCA_050733775.1 Vulcanimicrobiaceae bacterium | reverse complement strand
ACCGTCGAGAGCACCATTCCGAAAAAGACGACGGTCCCCAGGGAATTGCGCGCGTGGCTCACGGCGCCTGATGCGAGAACCAAAGGAACGACGGACAGAATGAAGGCGATCGACGTCATCAGGATCGGCCGCAACCGAATCTCGGCAGCGAGAGCAACGGCCTCTTCCGGAGTTTTCCCGAGCTCGCGTTGCTGGTTGGCAAACTCGACGATCAAAATGGCGTTTTTGCTCGCGAGACCGATCAACATGACGTAGCCGACCTGCGCGTAAACGTCGCTCGGGAACCCTCGCATCCACAAACCGAGCAGTGCGCCCAAAAGCGCGAGCGGGACCGTGAAGAGAATGATGAGCGGCTCGGTAAAACTCTCGTACTTCGCCGCCAGCACCAAGAACGTGAAGACGATGCCGAGCAGGAAGATCATGGCGGACTGTCCGCCGGACGACGTTTCTTCGAGCGCGATGCCCGTCCACTCGTATTGAATGCCGGCCGGAAGCGTAGTCGCGAGGCGCTCCATCGCTGCAATCGCATCGCCGCTGCCGTGGCCCGGCGCCGCCTGCCCGAGCACCTCGATGTTGCGGAACAGATTGTAATGCGTGATGACGGGAGCCGCTTGGCCCATATGCACGTGGACGACGTTGGAAAGCGCGACCTCGCCCCCACCTGCAGAGTGCACGAAGATCTGCTGGAGACCGGAAGGCGAGAGACGATAGGGCGCGTCCGCCTGTGCGTATACGCGGAACGAACGGTTCAGGTACGTGAAATCGTTGATGTAGTCGGAACCGAGATAAATCGCCAGCGTCGTAAAGACGTCGGAAAGGTTGATGCCGATTTGCTGCGCCTTGTCGCGATCGACGTCAACGACCATCTGCGGCGCATTTGCGTGAAAGGTCGTGTAGACTGTCGTCAGATCGGGATCGCGGTTGGCCGTGCGAACGAGTTGCCGTGCGGCGGCCGAGAGCGCCTGAAAACCGATGTTGCCGGTGTCTTCGAGCTCGAATTGGAACCCGCCGACGTTACCCACGCCACTGATTGCGGGCGGGTTGAACGCAACGATCGATGCTTCGGGAATTTGGCTCAGTTGCGCGTTGAGGCGCCGTAACACGGCCGCAAGCGTATGCTGCGCGCCGGGACGCTCGCCCCACGGCTTGAGATGAGCGAAGATCAGGCCGAAGTTCGGCCCTTGCCCCGTGAAGCTGAAACCCTGAATGCTAAAGACGTCCAAGACTTCGGGTTGCGAGCGGATAGCGGCTTCGGCTTTGGCCGCGATCTCCGACGTGCGCGGCAGCGACGTGCCATCCGGCGCTTGCAGCTGGGTGATGAAATAGCCGACGTCCTCATTCGGGATGAACGCCGTCGGCGTGCGCGTGAAGATGAAACCCGTCGCCAGCAAACCGAGCGCAAACAGCGCTCCGACAAGGCGGCCATGCCGCATCGTCGGCCGCAGCGAACGGTCGTACGTGCGGCGAATCCATGCGATGACGGCGTCGATGTAGTCGAAGAATTTTCCGTGCGGTCCCTCTTCGGCGCTGATGAGCAGGCGTGAGAGCACCGGCGTAAGCGTAAGCGAGCAGAACAATGAAATCGAGATTGCGCACGCGATCGTTAGTGCAAATTGTTGATATAGACGCCCGGTTGTCCCCGGGAAAAAGCCGACCGGGACGAACACGGAGAGCAGCACGAGAGAGCTTGCGATAACGGCGCCATAGATCTCTTTGAGTGCGCCTTCCGCAGCAGCCATGCGCTCTATCTTCTTTTCTTGAATGAAGCGCGCAATGTTCTCAATGACGACGATAGCGTCATCGACGACCAAGCCGGTAGCAAGCGTCAAGCCGAAGAGTGTGAGGGTATTGATCGTGAAGCCGAACGCCTTCATCAAGAAAAACGTGCCGATAAGCGAGATCGGAATCGTGACGGCGGGAATGAGCGTCGTGCGCCAGTCCTGCAAGAACAGAAAGATGACGATTACGACGAGACAGATCGCGAGCACGAGCGTCAAGAGTACTTCCTTGATCGACTCGCGGACGAACTCGCTGGAATCGAACGCCACGCCGTACGCGACGCCTTTGGGGAAATGTGCCGAGAGCTTCACCATCTCGGATCGCGCCCGTGCCGACAGATCGAGGGCGTTGGCGTCCGGCAGCTGCAGCACGGCGACGCCGACCGACGGACGGCCATTGAAGCGCAAATTCGTCGAATAGTCCTGCGCGCCCAATTCGGCATGGCCGATGTCGCGAATTCGCACGAGGCCGCCGTTGGCCGTCGACTTGATGACGATGTTGCCAAACTGCTGCGGGTCCGCAAGCCGCCCCTTGACGTTGATCGGAAACTGGAAGGGTTGATCGCCCGGCACCGGCGGCTGACCGAACGCGCCCGCTGCGACTTGGACGTTCTGCGAGGCGATCGCGGACACGACGTCCGGCGCGGTCAGACCGAAGGCGTTGAGTTTCTTCGGATCGATCCAAACGCGCATCGCATAACGACGGTCGCCGAAGGTATGAACGTCACCCGCGCCCTTGATGCGCTTGAGATCGTCGAGGATATAGATGTCGGCGTAGTTCGCGAGCGTGAGCGTCGTGATATTCGGATCGGTCGCATACAACCCGAACGCGATCACAAAAGAACCGGAATTTTTCTTGATGACGAGTCCGGTCTGCTGGACTGCCGACGGCAGAACGCCAAGCGAGCTGTTCGCGGCGTTTTGCACGTCGGTCGCTGCAATATCGAGGTTCGTGTCGAGCGAGAACGTGCACGTGATCGTTACCGTGCCGTTGTTGTTGCTCTGCGAGCTGATGTAGCGAAGCCCTTGCGTTCCGTTGATTGCTTCCTCGAGGGGTATCGTAACCGTCTGCTCGAGGGTCTCGGCGCTAGCGCCGACGTACGTCGCCGTTACGGTCACGGTCGGCGGCGCGATCTGCGGATATTGCGCGATGGGCAGCGTCGGGATCGTGATCAACCCAACGAGCACGATAAAGAGCGAGCAGACCGTTGCGAAAATCGGCCGCCGAAGGAAGTAGCTCACGCACCCGCCCCCTTCACTTTATCAGCGGGACGTCCCTCGGGTAGATCGGACGATTGATGATGCGTTCGAGCGTCTCGGGCTTTTCTGTGAGTACGAGCGAGCAGAAACGGTCAAAGCTCTCGCGCGAGGCCTCACCTTCCGCGAACAGCGCGTTTTGCGTAAGGTCGATCTTGGTGGGAACCTCGAGCATGCGCAAAAAGCGGCCCTCCTCGTCGATGCCCGCCTCGACGAGACCCACGTCCGCGAAGATACGCAGGGCGGCCGCGATCGTTTCCGTCTTCACGAAGCGCAAATCGATGGTGGCAACCAACGTGTCGTTGTCGACGCGAGCGATGCCATCGCGCGCGAAGCCTTTGAGCGTACGATAAATGTCGCGAAGCGTCTCCAGCTTCGGCGCGCCGTATTCGAGCAGGAATTCGTTGAGGGACTTGTCCGCATTGCCGAAGAGCAAGTGAATCGACGCCGGCATCCCGTCACGACCGGCACGACCCGACTGCTGATTGAACTGCGTAAAATCAAAACTCAGATGATAGAGGAAGACATGCCGCACGTCGGGCAGGTCGATGCCCTCACCGAAAGCCGACGTCGCGACGACGACGCGCAAGCCGCCGTCGCGAAAATACTCTTCGACGCGCGCGCGGTCCGCTGCGTTCATGCCGGCGTGATAGAAGGCCACTTCGTTGCCGAGGGCCAGGCGTAGCCGTTCGGCGATTTTCACAGCCGTCGGCCGCGAGTTGCAGTAGACGATCGATTTTCCGTCGCCGCGCGCGTGCGAGATGACGTAGTCTTCTTTGCGCTCGGTGCTGCGTGCGTCGATGACGTGCAGATTCTCGCGCACCGTCGCATCGATCACCCAAGCATCGATCCCGAGCTCTCGAACCAAATGAGCGAACGCCGCGTCGGTGGCGGTCGCCGTTAGGGCCAGCACTTGCGGCGTCCCCAGCTTCACCATCATTTCCGGCAGCGTGCCGTAGGCCGCGCGATGCTTCGATTCGTACAGGTGATGGCTCTCATCGATGACCAGCAGCGACGGCCGGTTCTGCGGCGCACCGAAACGGTCGATGTGATACTCGACGAATTCCGGCGTGGAGCAAATGACGTCCCACGCGCCTTCATCCAGCGCAGCCATCAGCGCGGCGCGCTCCTCGCCGTCGATTGCACCGTTCGCGCGATACACGCGAACGCCGAGCGGATCGAGCCGCCGGTCCATCGCTTCGTACTGATCGTTCGCGAGCGCGCGCAGCGGGTAGATGACCAGCGTCTTCGCGCCGCGTTCGAGTGCGGACGTTGCAGCGGGATACTGAAAGCAAAACGATTTTCCGCGGCCGGTTCCCATAACCGCGAGCGTATTGCGGCCATCGTTGATGCGTTGCAATACGAGGTTCTGGGCTTCGCGCAGTGGATGCGTGCCGATGAGCGCGTGCCGGACGGCTTCGCCACCGGGCGCGCCGGTGGATGCCGCACGCGACTCACGGCGTTTCAGCGGTTCGTCGCGTCGAACGCGAACGTTCACGCCGAAACTGCGACCTTTTGTTCCGCCGGTTACCGTCGTCACTTCGGCGGCGTAGCGGCGAGCTTCGCCGTCGATCAACGGCGCAAGCTGCTTTGCCATCGCGCGATTGATGAAGCCGATCTGAAGCGCGCCGTAAAAGACGGCAATCGCGTTACCGTCGTGCGGGTTCTCCGGCATGCGCCGCAATTCGAGTCGCGTGCCCGGACGCAAACCCGCCGCGATGTCTTGCCGCCCTTCAAAACTCACGCCCGCGAGTTTCGTATTGAATTCGACGGCATCGCCGATGTTCGCATACCGCTCGCGCGCGAGATCGCGCTCCGCCTTCGCGAACAATTCGTTGACGAACGCGTGCGAGGCGCTTTCCTCACGATCGAAATTTTGTAAAAGCCGCTCGAAGGCCGCTTCCGACGGTGTCGGAGGCGGCAACGGCTTCGCTTTAGTGGTGCTCTTCTGAGCCGCCACTAGGCTCGTCGCCGAGATTCAGGTTGATCTCCTCGTGGCCCAGCTGGAGCGCTTCCTCGTGCAATCCCGCGCGCTGCGCGTCGAGCGGATCGATTTCCGGCTCGATCGCTTCCGGCTCCGCTTCGATCGTCCCAGCCCGTGCCGGCTCTTGACGGCGCTTGCGATAACGGCCGCGCTGCTGCGCCTGCGGGGTTTGCGCGCTTTGCTTCTCCTTCTCTCTGCGCTCGCGGCGAGCTGAGAGAATCGCGTCCCGCTCGACTGCCGAGCGCGATTGCGCTTTGGCTTCGGCGACGGTGCGCGCTTTCGGCGTTGCAGGCGCCGCGAGCCCGAGCTCGCGGCGGCGCTGCAAACGTTCCAACTGCTGCTTGCGCAGCGAAACGACGAGCGGCGCCGAGTAAAAGATCGAGTGGTAGCCGCCCGAGCAGATGCCGACGAGCAGCGCGAATGCGAAATTCTTCAGCGAGGCGCCACCGAGCGCCAAGAGGGCGACCAGCGTGATGACGACCGTCGCCAGCGTGTTCACGGAGCGCGTCATCGTCTGCAAGATCGACGTATTGACGATTTTCTGGTACGGTTCGCCGTCCATAATCTTGGTGTTCTCGCGGATCCGATCCAGAATGACGATCGTATCCATGACCGAGTAACCGATGACCGTCAGGACGGCGGCAAGGAAAGCGTCGTCGACTTCACGGCCGGCGATGGCGTAAATGCCGATCATCATCAGCGAATCGCGGACGAGCGCGACGACGGCGACGACACCGAAGATGTAGTTCCACCCAAACCGGAACGCGATGTAGACGAACTGGATCGTAATCGCGATGACGAGCGCCCAGGCGGCGTGCAGCATGTACTCGCGCGAGAGCGTCGGGCCGACGGTCGAGATCGCGGATTGCGAACGGTCGACCGGCGCGACGGTGTCGAGCGCGTTCCAAATCTGCCCCGGATTGTTGCCGAAGTCGATTTGCGTTGCGACGGCCCATCGCGAATCCGGAATGTCGCCCGCTTTGCCGAGCGTATTGATTTGCGCGCCGATGACGCCGATCTTGGCGAGTGCTGCCGCAATCTGCGGTTGCGTCGTACTGCTGTTAAACTTTACCGTGACATCGGTACCGCCCGTGAACGACAGGCCCAGCCTGAGCGGCTCGCCCGTAGCGTGCCAGTGCAGAGCGATCGCAACGAGTCCCGACAAGATGACCGCGTACGAGATCGCCGAGACGATCTTGAACCAACCGACGATGTTCCAGTTGAGGCGTCTGAAGAACATTACGCCCCCGACGCCTTCACGGACGATACCGATCCGGCGCCATATGCCGCAGGCGACGTGATCGCGTCCGTGTCGACGAGTACGTCCATGAAGAAGCGCGTGATGTACACCGCGGTTCCGAGCGAGAAGACCGTACCGCAAAACAGCGTGTACGCAA
>JBOHTT010000411.1:0-2605 GCA_050733775.1 Vulcanimicrobiaceae bacterium | reverse complement strand
CTCGAGGACCCGGCGAAAACCAAGAAGGCAAGACCGAGTACAAACAGTCGTCTCATGCTCGCTTGGTTGCGTGGCCAGTCCCAGAAAGCCTCGCCCGGAGACTAAGCAACCCGCCCTCGTAAGTCTCATCACTTCTCAATACCGCAGCGTTTCGCCGTTTCAGGCTGTGGGGTAGGCATTCAAGCATGAGAAAGCATCTCTACCGGTTCGTCGCTGCGCTCGGACTTGCGGGGCTCGCCCTGCTTCCGATGACTGCGTCAGCGCAAGGCCTAAGCGTCCAACTCTATTGGGGCAACAACGGTCAACCGTATTACTACGACCAGTATCGTCACCGCCACTACATGAGCCGCGATGAACAGGTGGTCTGGATCCGGCAACACGATCCGGATTGGTACCGCCAGCATCGGGCCGAGTATCGACGCGATCCACAACGTTTCGACCGCGATTGGCGAGCGTATGCGCAGGAGCGCGGCTACTACCATCACGACCGCGACCGAGATGACCAAAACCATCGCTACTAGATAGAACGAGAGTCCCGATCAACCGATCGGGACTCTTCGGTTGCGACGTTATCGTCATTAGCTCACGAGCAAGTCGAACGGAAATTTAGGATCCTTGCAGCGTGTCGGGTCGGGAAACGATTGCTCCACCCCTTCAAACGCGCCTTTGGCGGCGCTGTACACGGAATAACACGTCCGAAAACCGCGGTTGTGCCAGCGGCACAGATCGTGCGAAGAACTCGTCTCTATCGCCTCGCCGCCGGTAGCGTTCCCTTTCTCATCGAAAGTCTTGCGATAATTTTGGATGAGAAGCTCGCCGGTCTTTTTGAAATAGGTTTGCGAACACGATTCGGTATACTGATTGACGAACCGAAGCCACGAAATCTTCGTTTCCTGCGTCGTAGTCGCGCTCTCGCTCGTTGCGGCGTCCATCCTCAGTGGTCGCTCGCGTCTGTGGCCTGCTGCCGGCTGCAGGTCGCCGAAGTACGAGACATGGCGATAGGAGTGCCAAACGACCGTCGGCTCCTTGATACTGTGAGAACTCTCTCTGAGATCCGACACAAAATAGCCGTGCGAGTTGTAATATTGGTCGCTCTTCGTGCCTTCTTGATCGTTTGTCTTCCAGTGCTTCGTGTCGGCATTGGCAACCGAAGTGACGAGCAACAAGACGCCAAGCGCAGCTAATAGGAGCTTTACGTTCCTACGACTCACAGCGGCGAAAGTGTTATACTCTGCCTGCCATTTGTCATTTTCTCATGGCAGTCATACGGAACGTAAACCCGCCTCGCAAAAAACGTGCTTGAAATTAAAGAGGAACCTCGGCTTCGTCCGAGGTCCCTCTGAGTTGGTTGCGGGGGCGAGATTTGAACTCGCGACCTTCGGGTTATGAGCCCGACGAGCTACCGGACTGCTCCACCCCGCGACGAATACGGCCGACGGCGCGAAGGCGATTATAGGGGTAGCCTCAAGGCTGAGTCAAGCATTCTGGGGAAGCGCGCCACGTGAAGGACGACGCGGAGCTTCGCGCGCTGCCAAAAGTGCAGTTGCATTGCCACCTGGAGGGAACGGTCCGTCCCGCAACGCTGCGAGAGCTCGCGGGGCACGCCGGCGTCGACCTTCCGGCAGATTGTTACGCTTTTGCAACCTTCGAGCAGTTCTTGCTCGCCTTTCAAGCCGTCTGCAAATCGCTCGACTCGCCCGCGGCATACGAGCGCATCGCGCGCGAGTATGTTTTGGACGCGGTCGCACAGGGCGTGCGCTATGCCGAGCTGTTCGTCTCACCCTCGGTGTGGTCGTGGTTCCACCGCTCGCTCGACTTAGACGAATGCATGCGGGCGGTCCGCGCCGGTCTCACGCACGACGCGGTCGACGTCAGGCTCATTTGCGACGTCACGCGCAACTTCGGTCCGGAGCGCGCGAAGTACACGGTCGAGCTCGTGAGCGGCTGGCAGGAATACGGTGCGATCGGGATCGGGCTCGGCGGCGACGAGAAACGGTTTCCCGCTGCGCTCTTTACCGAAAGTTTCGCGCTCGCACGACGCGAAGGGTTGCACGTCGTCGCGCATGCCGGTGAAGTCGACGGTCCCGCGTCCGTGCGCGATGCCGTCGAGCTGCTCGGCGCGGAACGCATCGGACACGGCATTCGCGTGCTCGAAGATTCGCGCGTCGTCGACATGCTCGTCGAGCGGCGCGTCCCCGTCGAAGTGTGCCCGACGTCGAACCGGCGCACCGGAGCATGTCCGCCGGAGCAAATCCACCCTCTCGCGGAGCTCGACGCAGCCGGCGTGCTGGTCACGATCGATGCCGACGATCACGCGATGTTCGGCTGCACGTTGCTTGACGAGTACGCGCTGGTCGATCGGACGCTCGGTCGCGACGCCGTCCTACGCATCGCGCGTAACGGGATCCAAGCATCGTTCGCGTCGCCGGCAAACAAGGCCGCGCTGCTGCAAGAATTCGCGTCCGCCGTCCCGGCGCGGGGTTGACCCTCGGCGCCTCGAAGGCTCCCTGATGCCGGGTCAGCACACCCACTTCGACGAGTCGAACGAGGAATATCTCGAAGCGATCTACCGGCTCGAGCGCGAGGGGCCGGGCGTGACGAATTC
>JBOHTT010000410.1:0-5229 GCA_050733775.1 Vulcanimicrobiaceae bacterium | reverse complement strand
GCGGAGCTGCTGCGACCGCGCGTTCCGTCGTTTGCGCCTGCAACAGCGCACTAAGAAGACGCTCGCGCGCTGCCCGTGGGCGCGCAGCGAGCTCGCGATCGGCTATCACGACGAAGAGTGGGGCACGCCGCAGCACGACGACCGGCCGCTCTTCGAGCTCTTAATCCTCGAAGGCGCACAAGCCGGGCTTTCGTGGGAGACGATTCTGCAAAAACGCGAGCGGTATCGCAAAGTCTTCAGCGCCTTCGATCCCGCGCGCGTCGCGCGTTACGACGCGCCGAAGGTGCAGCGTCTTCTGAGCGACGCCGGCATCGTGCGCAATCGTCTCAAGATCGAATCTGCCGTGAGCAACGCACGCGCGTTTCTCGCGGTACAACGCGAGCTCGGCAGTTTTGCGCGATATCTATGGAGTTTTACCGGCGGCGAACCCATCGACGGAAAGCGCCGGCGCCGTGGTGACGTCCCTGCCCGCACCGAGCTCTCAGACCGTTTGAGCGTGGACCTGCGAAAGCGCGGATTTCGTTTTGTCGGGACGACGATCTGCTATGCGTTCTTGCAAGCCTCCGGCGTCGTCAACGATCATATCGTCGAGTGCTTCCGTTACCGGCAGCTCACTCGTCGCCGAGCGACGCCTTCGTCAAGGTTGCAGCGCCCTTCTCCACGTCGCTAACTTTCACGGGCGGCGTTCCAACGGACTCGTCCTGGCTCTCCAGCCACGCCGCGGCGATGAGATTGCGCAGTTCGGTCGCTCCGGTAGCAAGGCGGTCGACCGCGAAACCGGTCCCGGCATTCGTCGGCGCGTCGAAAGCGCCGAAGGCACTGAGCTGATAGAGACGCTCGACCTGCGACGCAGCGTCGGCCAGGTACTTTACCGTTTCTTCTTCGAGCGTGCAGTTGCAAGGCGTGTACGCCTTCAGACGATTCTTGATTTGCGCTTCCTTGATTCCGGACGACGGGTAGCGCTCGAATTTCGCAAAAATGCCCTTCGAGTTCGGATACTTGTCCCAACCGTCGGAATGCATCGTAACGTGCAGCGGCGAGCTTCCGCTCCCGACGAAAAGGCCCAAAATGCCGAGATCGCGCGTCGTGAGCGTTTCGCGAACGCTGCGCAGATTGGCGAAGTAGGTTTTATCCTCGTTGGTCTTCGCGGTCCGCGACATTGCATCGAGGGCACGCCAATAGGCAAAATCGCGACGGACGACTTCAAAACTGTCGATGATCGCGTACGGCAGATAACCAGCTTTATATTCGTCGGTGCCGGCCTTGCGAAGTGCCGAATCGTACGCTTCGCGATCGCTGGGTAACGGCGTCAACGCCAGCACCCCCATCACGCGCCCATCGTCGCCGATCTGAATGTAATCTGCGGGACCGAGATCGTGATCTGCGCTGTTGCCTGCGTTTTTCATATGGTCCGCTTCATCGCTGATGATCGCAACTTGGTCGACGGTCGTCTGCGCGCGAACGAAATCCGGCACCGTTTCCGGGAGACCCGCAAACGCGACGCGCACGATGAGCTGCTGACCCGCCCCTCCCCAAGCGATCGCCGAAAGCGGCGTGAGCGTGACGGATAACAGACACGCCAAAAAGCTGAAGCGGAAAATCTTCATCCCGGGAAGAGGTCCTCCAAAGCACTCAAATCGTCGATGCGCGTCGCCGGCGGCAACGCCGAAAGAATGGTGGCGCCGTAGCGCATCCCGACCGCTCTTCCGTCGAGCAATGCCAAGAGGCCTTTATCGTTGCTGGAGCGGATGAGGCGGCCGAAGCCCTGCTTCAGTCGCATCGTGGCGACCGGAATCATATAGCCTTCGAATCCACTTTGGCCGCGGCGTTCGATGGCCGCGATGCGCGCCGCGACGAGCGGATCGCTCGGCGACGGAAACTGCAACCGATCGACGATCACGCACGACAGCGCTTCACCAACGACATCGATCCCTTCCCAGAACGTAGCCGTGCCGAAGAGCACCGCGTTCTTCGTCCCGCGAAACCATTCGAGGAGCTGCGAGCGTGGTAAATCACCCTGCATGCGAACGGGGAACGGCAGCCGCTCCGCGAGCAGCGCATGAACTTCGCGCAGCCGCGCGTACGATGTGAACAAGACGAATGCTCGTCCGCGCGTTCGCTCCAAGCATTCTTCGACGATCGGCGCCACGAGCTCTGCGAAATTCGGACTCTTCGGATTGAAACGCGGAGGTGCGACGTACAGGCGCGCTTGATTCGGATAGTCAAACGGTGAAGGCGCCACGAGCTCTTGCGCCTCATCGATTCCGAGGCTCGCGCGTAAGAACGCGAACGACGTTCCCTCGGCCAGCGTTGCGCTCGTGAGCACGACGCTGCGCGTCCGCGCAAACAACGTCGCACGCAAGAATTCGCCGACCTCAAACGGCGCGGCGTTGATTTCGCAGCGGCCCTCCGGCTCCATTCGCTCGACCCAGGCGATCGTATCGGGCTCGACGTCGCCCGCCCTTTGCGCGAGGCTACGCCGCACGCGCTCGATCGTGCCGATATGTCCGACGATCGACCGCAAAGCCAAGTCGCGGCGGCGCTGACGCTCGGCTTCGTTGGACGTGTTGCGGCGCAGCGACGACTCCCAGTTGACGTGAACCCAGTCTTCCAGATGCATGAGTGCTTCGTGCAGCGCATCGAGGCTTTCGTCGAGCTCGTCGTCTTCGCGTAAAAGATACCGTTCGTCGGGCATGCGCGCGAGCACGCTCGTCAGCCCGCGCGTCGATTCGGTGATCTCAGCATCGTGGTGTCCCGGTATGTGATAGACGGCATGCAGCTTGCGCAGCATGCGCGCGATAACCGGTTGTGAGATCGTCGCCGTTAACGCGGCCGTTGCGTATCGTTCGCACTGATGCGCTTCGTCGAGAATGACGAAATCGTAGGGCGGTAAAAGGCCGCCTCCCATTGCGAGGTCCATGAAAAAGAGCGCGTGGTTGACGACGACGAGATCCGCATACCGCGCGGCATCGCGGCGCATGAAGAACCAGCACTCGGCAAAACGCTCGCAGTATTCACCGATGCAGTCGTCGACGTCCGCGTCGAGCGTTTCCCAGTCTTCGCCTTTCGGAACGAAATCGAGCTCGGCGCGGTCGCCGGTCGTCGTCCGTTCCGCCCACGACCACAGCCGCTCGAGCGGCGCGGTGGGCGCGACTAGCCTCTCGCTGACGGCGCGATCGTATTTGGCACGGCACAAATAGTGATTGCGGCCTTTGAGGAGCTCCGCGCGTGCGGGTATGCCGAGCGCACGGATCGCGAGCGGAATATCTTTCTGGATCAGTTGCTCTTGCAGCGCGATCGTGCCGGTCGAGATGACGACTTTCTTGCCGCTGCGCAACGCCGGAATGAGATACGCCATGGATTTCCCGACGCCGGTTCCGGCTTCGGCGAGCGTGTGCGCGTTCTCGAGAAAGCCGCGTTCGATGAGACGCGCCATCTGGACTTGGCCGGGGCGACCTTCGAACGACGTGAGATTGCGCGCGAGCGAACCTTCGGGCGCAAACAGCTCGTCGATCGTCACTCGCGCCGCTCCGTCGGAGGCAAAAGTTCTGCGTCGACCGCATCGCCGCTCTGCGATTGCACGTCGACGGAAACCGGCTGCGCGCGCCGCAATCCTCGCGGCACGGAAAAGAGCGGCATGCCGACGAGAAATCCGGCGACGAGCCCGCCGAGATGACCCACTTGCGAGATATTCGGAATCGTGAAGCCGATCAGTACATTGATCAGGACGATACCGAGCATGCTCGTCACGAGCCGCCGGCCCGTCGGACCCAGCCGCAAGCCCGCCGCCGTGAGCGCGCCGAAAAGTCCGAAGATCGCGCCGCTCGCACCGATCGTGACGTCCGAGTAATTAAAATGGTAGATCGCCCACGCGGATCCGAACATCGACAGGAAATAAATGACGGTCATCTTCGGGCTTCCGAACAGTCGCTCGACCATCGTGCCGATCTGCCACAGCGCGAACATGTTGAAGCCGATGTGAAGGAAGCCTTCGTGCATGAATGCGCCGGTGATCGCGCGCCACCATTGTCCGCTGTCGACCGCGGGGCCGTAGAATGCGCCGAATGCGACGAGCCGCTGCGAGCTCGCCGTTGCGCCGTTGATGGACGTCCAGATGAAAACCAGGACGTTGATTATGATGAGGAGGCGAGTGATCAGTTCGCGCGCTTCCCGTTCGGCTCGCTCGCGACGATGACGGTTATTTGCTTGGCCAGCTCGAGCGAAATGGCTTGACGACGCCCGTTGTACGAGATTGTGATCGGCCCGCCCAGCGGCGCTTTCTCCAAGACTTCGATGTCGGTCCCGCGCTGCAGCCCGATCTCCGAAAGGTAGCGCAGCAGCTCCGTCATTTGTTCCGTCACACTATGGAGTTTCGCGCGCCCGCCAACCTCGAGCTGCGCGACGGGAAGACCGACGTACTGCGGCTCGCTCAGATCCAGCGACGGAATGGGATGACCGTGCGGACAGAATTTCGGATCGCCGAGCACTTTGACGAGCTGTTCTTCGACGCGCTTGGAAATTGCGTGCTCGAGCTTACACGCTTCTTCGTACACTTCGTCCCACGGCATGCCGAGGACGTCCGTCAGCAAGACTTCGGCAAGACGATTGCGCCGCACGACGCGCACGGCGGTTTCCAGTCCCTTCTTCGTGAGCTTGACGCCGCCGCGAGCTTCGTGGTCGACGAAGCCCTCGACCGCGAGCTTCTTCAGCATGCCGGAAACGGAGGCCGGAGCGACGCCGAGCTCCGAAGCCAACGCCGAATTCGTCACGCCCGGCCCCTCGCGCTCGAGCCGGTAGATCGCTTCGAGATATTCCTCGTTCGACTCGTCGAAGTGGGTGTGCTGACCCGGCATCAGGGAGCCTTCGCGGCGCCGAGGGTCAACCCCGCGCCGGGACGGCGGACACGAATTCTTGCAGCAGTGCGGCCTTGTTTGCCGGCGACGCGAACGATGCTTCGATCCCGTTACGCGCGATGCGCAGGACCGCGTCGCGACCGAGCGTCCGATCGACCAGCGCGTACTCGTCGAGCAACGTACAGCCGAACATCGCGGGATCGTCGGCATCGATCGTGACCAACACGCCGGCTGCGTCGAGCTCCGCGAGCGGGTGTATTTGCTCCGGCGGACACGCTCCCGTTCGCCGGTTCGACGTCGGGCACACTTCGACGGGGACGCGCCGCTCGACGAGCATGTCGACGACGCGCGAATCTTCGAGCACGCGAATGCCGTG
>JBOHTT010000409.1:0-8686 GCA_050733775.1 Vulcanimicrobiaceae bacterium | reverse complement strand
CCGCAGGCACCGTTCCGGCGGCGATGCGTTGCGCGAGGCCTTCGACGACGGCGGTCTTGCCGACGCCCGGCTCGCCGATGAGCACGGGATTGTTCTTGCTGCGTCGCGCCAGGATCGAGATGACGCGGTCGATCTCGACCTCGCGTCCGACGACGGGATCGAGGCGGCCGGCGCGTGCATCCGCTGTGAGATCGCGCGAATACGCAGCGAGCGTCGGCGTCGCTCCGCGCAGTCTGCGCGTCCACTCGAGCGGTCCCGTTGCAGGCGGCGGCGTTTCGCCGTGTTCTTCTTGGGTCCGCGCGTAACGTTCGAATGCAAACGCGAGCCCGCCTAAGAGCGCGGCAGCCGAAGCGGCGCCGATCAGCGGACGAATGGCGTTCAAGCGACGGTTTCGGGCACACGTCTCGCAAAGGTCGACCTGCACCCAGCGCCCCGCGCGCATCGCGTAGTCGTGTTGCGTTGCCGGGCGCTCGCGACAGGTCTCGCAGGTCGTCGGTGTCATCGCATCGGTCTACCCACGGGCGGCCTCGGCGGTTTCGTTTAGGGCTCGAGGCCGTAGGTGACGATCACGCTCGCGCGGACTTCGATCGCAGACGGCGGGATCGTCGTCGGTACCGCCGCCGCGGCGGTGCGAAATACCGGCTCTTGCAGCGGCGAGACCGGCAAAGCGCGCGGTGCCGTGAGCGTTTGAATGGGACCGAGGCGCAGATGCGCGGCAGCCGCGAGCGCCGCGGCCTGCACCGTTGCATCGTGCATCGCAACCGCGAGCGCCTTGGCGTACGCCGTCTGCGTATCGCGCAGCCCGTAGCTCACGCCGTCGATCTGGGTCGCGCCCGCGGCCACGGCGGCATCGATCGCACGTCCGACGAGGGAGAGATTATCGATTGTGACGGCTAGCTCGCGCGTGACGATGTAGCCCGTGCGCGGCGGCTTATACTGCGCGCCTGCTTCCGGCTTCGGCACGAAGTTGATGTTGAATCCCGTGGTGCGCACGTCGCGCTCGGCTATGCCGAGCTTACCGAGCCGTGCGACGACTGCACTGTAGGTTGTATTGTTTTGCGAGGTAGCGACTGCGGCCGCATCGTCATTCGCGATCAGCGAGATTCCCAGCGACGCGCGGTCGGGGGCTTCCGAGACGCTGCCATCCCCCGTAACGCTGAGGGTTGGGCCGGCCGCAAGCACGCCGCTCGTCATTGCGAGCGTCAACCCCGCGACGAAGAGGGCCGCCCGAGTCGCACTGCGCATGGTGCGGGCTTATGGCCGGGCGCCGGAGGTCCTGGCGCCACCCGAGGCCTCTTATGGGTGTCGTGAACAGGAGCGCCCCGTCTGCAAGCCCAAAAGGGCGCCTTTGCTCAGGAGAAAGGTCCAGCGCCACAACCGATGGCTTATATCATTACCGAGCCATGTATCGGCACGAAGGACAAATCGTGCGTCGACGTTTGTCCCGTTGATTGCATTCACGGAGACGAAGAGGACACGATGCTCTTCATCGATCCGGAAGTCTGCATCGATTGCGGCGCCTGCGTTTCGGCGTGCCCGGTAGAGGCGATCTATGCGGATGCCGACGTTCCCGACAAGTGGAAGAACTATGTCGAGATCAACTCCAATTGGTATAAGGAGCGCGCTAACAAATAAAGCGTCGAGTCGATCTCCGGGAGTTGATGGATGACCCGGTCGACTCTACGCCCGAGTTGGAGGAGAATCTGCGCGATATCGCGCGCGCGAATCGCCTCTTCGGCGGAATCTTGCCACTTACGCGCGTTCTCGAGCGAACCGATGCGCGCACCCTTCTCGACGTCGGATGCGGAGCCGCTGACGTGCCAAAAGCGCTTCTTGCATCGGCAAAGAAACGTGGCACGCCCCTCGCGATCACGTGTCTCGATCGCAGCGAGCAAATGCTCGCTATTGCCGCGCGCGATGGGCGCGGGCTCGACTTCGTGCGCGGAGACGCGGCAAACTTACCTTTTGCCGACGGCACCTTCGATGTCGCGGTATGCACGCTGACGCTGCACCATTTCGCTGAGGACGATGCGGTCCGCATGCTGCGCGAGATGCGCCGCGTTTCGCGCGTCACCCCGGTTGTCTGCGACCTTCGGCGTTCGCACACCGCGTATCTCGCGGCGCGCGCGTTTGCGGGGTTCCTTTCAAGAAACCGTCTGACGCGTAACGACGCGCCCGCGTCGGTGTTGCGGTCCTACACGCCGCCGGAAGCGCTCGCGCTCGCGCGGCGCGCGGGCTGGCGCAATCCGCACGTACGCGTCGAACGTTGGTTTCGTATGACGCTGGTCGACGATGGAGCTTGACGTGGTGGTCGTCGGCGCTGGTCCGGCGGGCGCCGCAACGGCGTTGCAATTGGGGCGCGCCGGTCTGAGGGTAGCCGTTGTCGACCGTGCCGCTTTTCCGCGGCGAAAAGTTTGCGGCGAATATCTCGGCGCCGGCGCGCTGCGTGCGCTCGAAGAGCTCGGTCTCGCAGAAGAAGTGCGCAGCCAAGGTTCGCCCCTGCAACGGATCCGGATTGTGACGGCCGGCGCGCGCGTGGAATTGCCGTTCCGCCGCCCGGCGCTTGCAGTGACGCGCGAGCGGCTCGATGCCGTCATTCTCGCTGCAGCATGCCGTGCCGGTGCTTCGGTGGTTCGAGGGCGCGTCGACGACGTCGTGCGCGATGCTTCCGGAAGAATCTGCGGCGTTGCGTTCCGCGACGACGGCGGCCAGCCGCGCAACATCTTCGCGCGCTTCGTCGTCGGCGCCGACGGCATCGGCTCAGTCGTCGCGCGTAAACTGGGATTGTCGCACGCTTCGCGTGGAACGCCGCATTTTGCCGCCGGCGGTCACTATCGCGACGTCACCGAATCCGACGGTTGCATCGAGATGTTCGTCGATCGCGATGCGTACCTCGCTATCAATCCGCTCGGCAACGGCTTGACGAACGTCATGGCGGTTATGCCGAAGGACGCGACGGAGCGTTGGACGCGAACGCTCGAGCTTGCCGCATCGTCGCGTGTGGGGTCGCGCGTCGCTATCGGCCCGCTCGCACATCGCGTGCGCCGGGCCGTCGCGCCGGGTGCGTTATTGGCGGGCGACGCTGCGGGATTTCTCAATCCCTTCACCGGTCAAGGCGTCATGCTGGCGCTTCGCGGCGCGCAGCGTGCGGCAGCTGCGATCGCCGACGGACTTACCTCGGCCGGCGCCGAGGGTCGCGCGTTGCAAAATTACGAGACCGCGCGCCGCGCGGAGCTGGCGCGGCGCGGACGGCTCGCCGCATTCGTCGACCTGCTCGTGCACGTTCCCCCGCTGGCGCGGCGCGCGGCAAAACGGCTCGAGCGCTCGCCGGAGCTCGCCGCCTCGCTGGTCGATGCCCTCATGGATTCTTCAGAGACGCATGCTGTGATACGTCCGGCAATGCTGCGCCGGCTGCTCGCATGAACCTCACGGAAACGGCGATCGATATCGCCGCCGCGCCCGCCACCATCTTCGGCTTCGCCTCCACGACGGAACGATGGCCCAGCTATCTGCCGCACTACCGCTCCGTGCGCGTGCTGGAAGATCGCGGCACGACGCGTGTGGTCGAGATGGCCGCGCGACGTGGATGGATTCCGGTGCGCTGGACGGCCGAGCAAACCAACGACCCCTCGCGTCCCCACATCGCGTTTCGCCACGTTCGCGGTTGGACGCGCGGCATGGAAGTCGAGTGGCGCTTCGAATCGATCCCGGGCGGAACGCGCGTTTCGATCGAGCATCGTTTGACGTTTCGCTTTCCGTTTGCTGCGGAGTGGCTCGGACGGCACGTCGTGTCGGATTTCTTCATCAGCTATGTCGCGAAACGCACCTTGGCGCGAATGAAAGCGCTGGCGGAGAGCACGTCGTGACGTACCGCGTTGTCGTCACCGGCATCGGAGTCATCAGCCCAATCGGGACGGGCGTGGACGCATTCTGGAAGGCCGTCCTCGGGGGCAAGATCGGCGTCGATGCGATCAGCCGATTCGACGTTACGTCGTACCCTTCGCGTCTCGCCGCAGAGGTCCGAGATTTCGATCCGAGCGATCACATGGAAAAGAAGCGGATTCGCTGGACGGATCGTTTTGCGCAGTTTGCGATCGCCGCCGCTCGCGGAGCGCTTACGGATGCCCAGATGGAATTCGAACGCGGGTGCAGCGACGTCGGTGTCTACGTCGGCTCGGCGCTCGGCGGCGTTGCCTTTGCAGACGAGCAACACGACATCTTCAGGGAACGCGGTCTTGGAGCGGTGCGGCCGCTGCTTGCAATCTCCGTCTTCGGCGGCGCTGCAACGTGTAACGTCGCGCTCGAGTTCGATCTGCGCGGGCCGACCGTGGCAAATGCGAACTCGTGCGCTGCGGGAGCAGTCGCAATCGGCGACGCATTTCGTGCGATACGCCGCGGCGACGTCCGGGCGGCGCTTGCCGGCGGCGCTGAAGCGCCGCTGTCGCCGCTGACGTATGGGGCGTTCGCCGTGATCGGCGCGATGTCGAAGCGCAATAACGATCCCCGTCACGCGAGCCGTCCTTTCGATTTGCAGCGTGACGGATTCGTCATGGCGGAAGGCGCCGGCATTCTCGTGCTGGAGCGATACGAGGACGCCGTTTCGCGCGGCGCGCGCATTTACGGCGAGATCCGCGGATACGGGAGCAGCAACGATGCACATCACATGTCCGCTCCGCGTCCTGACGGCGCGAGCGCGACCAATGCGATGCGAACGGCGCTGCGAGAAGCCGAATTACTTCCGGACGAAATCGAGGCGCTGAACGCGCACGGATCGTCGACCCCGCTAGGAGACCGTGTCGAGGCAATCGCGGTGCGCGGCGTATTCGGCGATGACGGTGGGCGGCGCGTCCCTATCACGGCTTCGAAGGGTCAGCACGCGCACGGTCTCGGTACCTCCGCCGCATGGGAGGCCGCGCTCTCGCTACTGAGCATCGAGCGCGGCGTGTTGCCGGGAGTGGTAGGGCTGCAGGTGGACGATCCCGATTGCGATCTGGGGTTTGTGCGCGAAACGAGGGAACATACTGTCAAAACCGTGCTTTCGAATACGACCGGATTTGGAGGACTGAACGCCGCGCTAGCCTTTGCGGCTGTCGACGCGTGATATCGCCGGTCCGCGCGCGCGACGTCCGGAAAGTCTACCGGTCGACATCCGGTGATGCGGTCGCGCTCGATGGTATCTCTTTGGAGTTGGCGCGAGGCGAGATGGTGGCGCTGGTCGGGCCGAGCGGTTGCGGAAAAACGACGCTGCTCAATTTGATCGGATGCGTCGACTTGCCGACGTCCGGAGAAATCGTCATCGACGGAAAGAGCACGGGCCATCTCGACGACGATTCACTGACCGCACTGCGGCGCGATCATATCGGAACGGTTTTCCAGTTCTTCAATTTATTGCCGGCGTTGACGGTCGAGCAAAACGTTTCCCTTCCCCTCGTGCTGCAGCATGTCGCGCCCAAAGAAATCGCGAGACGCACGCACGACGCGCTCGGGACTGTCGGCCTCGCCGACCGCGCAACCGCGTTCCCGGCGGAACTCTCCGGCGGGCAGCAACAGCGCGTGGCGATCGCGCGTGCCGTCATTCACCGGCCGACGATCGTGTTGGCCGACGAACCGACGGGCAACCTCGATTCGAGCAACGGCGCAATCGTGCTGGAACTTTTGCGCCGGCTGGCGTCAGCCGGGCAAAGCGTGCTTATGGCGACGCATAATTTGGACGCGGCGGCATATTGCGACCGCACGCTTCCGATGCAAGACGGCAAATGGGTTTACTCTTACGTGGGCTGATCACCGGCCCGCTGCGCGACGGACGGCTGCGCACGATCGTGACGATCGTGGCGGTCGCGCTGGGCGTTGCGATCACGCTTGCCATCGATCTTGCAAATGCGAGTGCGGTAGCGTCATTCTCAAATAGCGTCAACATCGTTGCAAGCCGCGTCAACCTCCAGATCCTCGGCATCGGGCGCGGCTTCGACGAGCGTACCCTGCTGCGGGTGCAGAGCATGCCCGGCGTCATCTCTGCCGATCCGGTAATCGAGGACAATCTCGTCGTCGGCCTGCGCCCGCACGATCCGCTCTCGGGCGAGGTGCTGCGCGTTCTCGGCGTCGATTTGCTTCGGCCGCTACCCCGCGATGCGGGCGACCCGGTGGTGGAAGGAGAGGGAACCGGCAATCTGCTCGTCAACGGCGACGGTGCGGTCATCAGCCGTCGCGTCGCCGACGAGTACCATCTTCGCGTCGGCTCGAAGCTGCGCGGAACGGCCGGCGCGAATCCGGCGTCGCTCGTCGTCGCGGGAATCATGCCGCCGAATGTCGTGGGCATCGATTCGTCCGTCGTTTTCGTCGACGTTGCGACCGCACAGGACATTTTTCACAAAGTCGGACGCCTGGATCGAATCGATTGCGTCATCGACTCTTCGCGGTTCGCCGCGACCGTCGCTGCCGTGCGCCGAATCCTGCCGCCCAGCGTTCGCGCCGTCGAGCCGGCAACGCGCACCGGCGAAATCGCGCGCATGCTTCAAAGCTTTCAGCTCAACTTGAGCGCTCTTTCGGCGATCGCGCTCGTCGTCGGCATGTACTTGATTTTCAACACCGTGGCGATTGCGGTCGTTCAGCGGCGAGCTGAGATCGGCATGGTGCGCGCAATAGGCGCGCCGCGGCGCGCGATTTTTATGGTGTTCCTGATCGAAGGTGCGCTCCTCGGCGTTTTCGGTTCGCTTGTGGGCCTCGCCGTCGGCGCAGGGCTCGCACGGTTTTCGGTTTCGGCGGTAACGCGAACCGTGCAGACCCTGTACGTCGGTGTCGGAAGCGGCCACATCGTGTGGGATCCTGCCGTTTTTACAAAGGCGTTCCTGATCGGGCTCGTGTTGGCGATCGTGGCCGCCGTGATCCCCGCTCTTGAAGCCTCGCGTGTTCCGGCGGCCTCGGCAATCGCGTCGCGCGGCTTCGAACGGCCGCTTGCAAATTTCGGACGCAACGCGGCCGTTCTCGGTTGCCTCGTGCTGCTCGTCGCCGCAGCGCTTGCGAAAGGTCCGCCGCTCGGAGGCTTGCCTATTCTCGGCTACCTCTCGGGTGCCGCGATCATTCTCGGTGGTTCGCTGTGCGTGCCGCTGGCGATAGAAATCGTTTCGGTGGCCGGCCGGCGCAAGCTGCACGGGGCGCCGGGTTTGTTGGCAGCCGTCAATCTCGGTGCCGCATTACGCCGAAATAGCATTGCTGTGGCGGCGCTCGCCATCGCGATCGCGATGGTGACCAGCGTTGCGATACTCGTCGGCTCGTTTCGTCAAACCGTGGTGACCTGGGCCGATGAAGCGCTCGTTGCGGATTTGTTCGTGCGACCGCTCGGACCGGCAGACGCCTCTGCCGAGGCGCGTTTCTCGCCAAGCGTCGTTAAGACGATCTCGCGCGTGCCGGGCGTCGAAGCGGTGCACGCACTGCGTTCGCTCACGCTGCCGTATCGGGGGCGTTTGATCGAGCTGTATGCGACTGACTTTGACGGGCTCGTCGCGCACGATTCCGTGCAGATTCTGGGCGTCGCCGATCCGGCCGCACTCTTGCGGAGGATCGAGGGAACGACGAACGCGCTCGTCTCCG
This sequence comes from Vulcanimicrobiaceae bacterium, assembly GCA_050733775.1. Classification (GTDB taxonomy): domain Bacteria; phylum Vulcanimicrobiota; class Vulcanimicrobiia; order Vulcanimicrobiales; family Vulcanimicrobiaceae; genus JAFAMS01. The sequence continues at coordinate 1,099 of JBOHTT010000409.1, read as the reverse complement.
AGCCGTTTGCGACGCGCTTCGACGTGCGGCCCGGTGACGTCGTCGCACTCGACACGCCGGCTGGGCCCGTTCGCTTTCCGGTCGCCGCCGTCTTCAACGATTACTCGTCGGATAGCGGTATCGTGATGATCGATCGTCCGGCGTTCGTGCGGATCTTTGAGGACGATACCGTCAACTCGATCGCCATTTTCGCGCGGCGAGGCGCGAATCTGGGGGCACTTCGAACGAGGGTGATACGCAGGGTTCTGCCGCTGCGCATCGAGATCGACACCAACAGGGAACTGCGGCAGCTGGTGATTCGCATATTCGACCGCACCTTTGCGATTACATACGCGCTCTACATCATCAGCCTCGCGATCGCGCTGCTCGGCGTGGTTTCGACGCTGTTTGCGCTGGTGCTCGAGCGGCGGCGTGAGATCGGCATCTTGCGGTATCTCGGCTTGAGCACGGCCGGCGTTCGCAAGATGATCTTGATCGAGGCGCTGCTCGTCGGTGCCCTCGGCGGCATCAGCGGGCTCGCGATCGGCATTCTGTTGGGTTTGCTGCTGATCTTCGTCATCAATCGTCAGGCGTTTGGCTGGCTGATCGAGCTGCATATGCCGTGGGAGTTCTTGCTCGGCGCCTTCCTGGCGGCGGTGATTGCAGCGGCGATCGCCGCATTGTATCCCGCAGCCGTTGCAGCGAGAATTCGCACGGCAGAAGCGGTGCGCGCGGAGTGAAGACCCTTGCGCTGCTCGTGCTTGCGCTCGTGCCCTTTGCCGTTGCGAAAGCGCCGTACCGTTTTGAGTTCCCGCGCGATCATGGCGCCCACTTCGCCTATCAGAGCGAATGGTGGTACTTCACCGGGCACCTGCGCGCAGCCGATGGTCGCCGGTTCGGCTACGAGCTGACGATCTTTCGCTTCGGCTTGCGGCCCGGAACATTGCAGCCCGGTGTCGGCGAATCGCGCTGGCACGCATCGGAAATCTACCCTGCGCATTTCGCAATCACCGACGTGCGGCGCGGTACGTTCGTCAACTACGAGCGGGTCGAGCGCGGCGCGCTCGGGATGGCGTCGTCGAAGGCGGGGACGCTTGACGTTCGTTCCGGCGACTGGTCG
>JBOHTT010000408.1:0-5177 GCA_050733775.1 Vulcanimicrobiaceae bacterium | reverse complement strand
TGAGCGGAGCGATGCGAAGCATCGCGGAGTCGAACCACAGAGAGTAAGCCCGTAGGCCACGATTATCTCGACCCATGATGCAATGGTCGCTCTGGTTCGACTCCGAACGCCTGCGGCGTTCTCCGCTCACCATGACAAGTGGAGCGTCAGTACGCATTTGCGATAAAGAGCTCGTCGGCAGGGAAGCGCGTGATGACGCTGCAGCCGGTTGCCGTGACGACGACTTCTTCCTCGATGCGCGCCGCGGAAAAACCGTCCGACGCGGGGCAGTACGTTTCGAGCGCAAAGACCATCCCTTCTTTGATCTCCATCGGATGGTCGATCGAATTGAGCCGGCTGATAACCGGCCGTTCGTGCAGCGCCAAACCGACGCCGTGCCCAAACTGCAAACCGAAGGCTTCCATCTCGCTCGGGAATCCGAAGTCTTCCGCTTTCGGCCACACCGCGGCCACCCGGTCCGTCGTGACGCCCGGACGGATCATTTGAATCGACGCGTCGATCCACTCCCGCGCCTTTTTGTACGCGTCGCGCTGACTTTGCGTCGCGCGTCCGACGTTGAACGTGCGATAGTAGCACGTTCGATAGCCGTTGAACGCGCTCATGATGTCAAAGAACGCCTGATCGCCCGGCCGTATCAAACGGTCCGAGAAGTTGTGCGGATGCGGATTGCAGCGCTCGCCGGAGACTGCGTTAATTGATTCGACGTCGTCGGCGCCGAGATCGTACAACTTCTTGGTTGCGAGTGCGACGATCTGGTTTTCGCGAATCCCGGGTTTGAGTGCTTCCGCGATATCTTGATAGGCACCGTCGACGAGCGACGCCGAGATGCTCAAGAGCAAGATCTCGTCCTGCGATTTGATCTCGCGCGCGTCGTGCATCACTTGCTGGCCGTCGCGGATAGCGATCTTCTGCTTCTCGAGCTCGAACCAGAGCGGCGGCTCGATGATGTCGATCCCCAGCGGCATGCCGCCAACGCCTTCTTCTTTCAGCAGCGACGCGAGTTCTTTGGCGCACCGCTCGAACAAGCCGGCCTCCGGCTGGATCGCACCGCGCAAACCGTTGAGCCCGGCGCGAATGTTCTTGTCTTCGAGCCAATTCGAATAGAGCCGATGGTGCTTCGCTGCCGAGCCAAAATCCCACACCATGGGATCGCCGGTGCGCGTCAGGAGTGCGTAGCGCGTCATCTTGTCGCGAGACCACTCCCCGATCGCCGTGCCCGTCACGTAGCGAATGTTGTTCACATCGAAGAGCAGCAACGCGCCGAGATCGGAGCTGTTTAGCGCCGCGCGAGTTCTTCCCAGACGATAGCGGCGCAAGCGATCGAAGTCGACGCGCTCTTCAAAATCGACGCCCATCGTGCCGGGAGCCGGTATCGGCTTGTCGGCTGCGCGAGAAGAAATCAGCATGGACAGCGATTGTCCATGCAAGGGGGCGGTCCTGGTAGGCCGAAAACGGCGGCATGCGCCGCTCTACATTCATTACCTCGAGCGCCGGTCTTGGGACCCTCGCGCTTACCGCGAGCAGCGCGTTGGCGAAAACGGGCCCGACTCCGGTTCGCGTCATCTTCTTCGGCGTGGCCGGCAATCTGCCGGTTTGGGTCGGAATCTCCAAAGGTTTTTTCGCGCGCGAAAACCTTTCGGTAACCACGAAGGTCACGCCGGGCTCGGTATTCATGATGCAGCACCTCAACGCCGGGGATTTCGAAATCGCGCACACATCGATCGACAACTGCGTTGGCTATGATGAGGGGCAAGGCGAAGTCACGCTGACGCCGCCTGGAGATTTCGTAACGGTGTTGGGCGGAGACAGCGGACTGCTCAGCGTGTGGACGCGCCCGGAAATCTCAAAATGGACGGACCTCATCGGAAAAACGCTCGCAGTCGACGCGGTAACGACGGGGTTTGCGTTCGTGCTCCAGAGGATGCTCGAGCTCAATGCAGTCGGAGACAAAGACTACACCCTCGCGCCCGCCGGCGGAACGCCCAAACGGTATCGAGCGCTCGTCGAAAGCGACAAATATGCGGCGGCGGTACTCACGCCGCCATTCGATCTGCTTGCACAAGCGCGCGGACTGAAGAAGCTCGGGACCGCGGCCGAATGGATCGGGCACTATCAAGCCTATGCCGGCGTCGCGAGTCGCAGCTGGGCAACGCAGAATCGCGATGTCCTCGTGCGCTATATCCGCGCGTACGTGTCGGCAATCGGCTGGATCTACGATCCGGCGAATAAGACTGAAGCGACGGCGCTTTTGGTTGACAAAGCCCACGTACCGCCGAACATTGCGCCGCAAGCCCTTGCCGAGATTACCGGGCCTGGTGGAACGGACCCGAAAGCCAAGATCGACATCGAGGGCTTGCGGAACGTGCTCTCACTGCGCAGCGAGTTCGGTCGCCCCCAAAAGAAGTTTGCCGACCCCGCAAAGTACATCGACGAGACCGCATACCGGCTGGCGTTTTCATCAAAATGACTGAGCTGCTGCGACGCAGAGCGTTCGGAGCGGTCGCAGAGACGTACCTGCCCTATCTTGGCGACCTGCCGGTCATCGTGATCTCGGACGAGCAGAAGACGGCGCGCGACGAGCTTCTCGACGCAAGGCGCAAGGGGCTCGAGTTTGCGACGATGCCGCTCCTTGGAGACGCGCGCACGACGTTTGCGATCGCGGCCGCGAAAGATGTGTGCTCCCAAGTCACCGATTACGATCATCGGCGATTTTACTTCGAAGCGATCCACACCGGAGACATCAATCTCCGCGGGCGTTTGCTGCGAGACTTCAGCGACGACCCCGAGGGAATCGGGCGGCTCGCAGAGATCGTTCGCCTTTCTACGACCGTGGTCGCACGCTCGTTCGTCGAATTAGCGCGGATCGAGCGAGTCGTATGTCCCGTCGCTGCAAACGTCGCGCTGTGGCATCCTCAGCGCGAACTTCCGTACTTCGAGCGTCGCGCCGGAAACGATATCGTCATCTGGGCACCGGACCACCCTGGAGGCGATCTCGCGATCGCCGTCTTCGCGCTGGAACAGTATCACGGCAAGGTGACGCTCGTTGCCGCGACGCCGCTTCCTTTCGCAGCCCGTGCCGAATATCTGGCGCCCGGTGATAGCGCAGTTTCCGGCGCGCTTGCGACGGCATCGTGCGTTCTCGATGCGACGCTGAGCGATCCTGGATGGGCGTACGCATTTACGGCAAAAGGTATCCCCGTCGCAGCTGCCGCGACGAGCGGCGCGCGGGAAGTAGCCGACGGCGTGAGCACCTACAATCCGTGGTCGTTCTTCTCGATAGCGCGAGCCGTCGCGGCGGCGCAAGGCCGCGTCGGACGCACTCGGCAACATCCACCCGATATATCGGAGATCGTCAGGACGTTAGCACTCTCGAGCGACGAATTTGTCGAGAAAAGGCCGCTCGTGTCCTTCGTCCTCCCGTCGTTTAATCGTCCTCGACGGCTGGAGCAAACGCTCAAGCATCTCTTGACGCAGCATTACACCGATTTCGAGATTGTGGTCGTCAACGACGGCGGAACGCGTCTCGCGCACGTTGCCGACCTCGACCCGAGAATACGGGTGTTCGACCGCACTGAGAACGTCGGAGCGCACGCCGCGATGAATTTCGGGATCGAACAAGCGAAGGGCGAGTACGTCCAACCATGCACCGACGACGACGTCATCTATCCGGATCACGCCGCGCGCCTCGTACGAGCTCTCGAGACAACCGGAGCGTCCGTCGCCCACGGCAACACGCTCGTGTGCATCGAAGGGGTCGATCCGGACGGAAACGATACGGTCACCCTGATCAGCGACCGCTTCATCGATGCCGTCGACCTCACGGAAGCGTACGCCTATCACCGCATTTGCTTCTTTATGGCACGTCGAAGCGCGCTGCTCGCCGTCAACGGCTACGACGAAGAGCTGTTCATGGCGGATATCGATCTTCTCATCCGGATTGCGGAACGGTACGACTTCGTGCACGTTCCCGTCGTTACGGCCGAGCATTGGCTCCGCGGATCCGATCAGATGTCGATGAATCCGAACGTCGATCATCGCGCCGAGTTGATGAAGCTTTTCGAACGCCATCCAGCAGAAGGGCGGCCATACGTAGCCGCCCTGCGCCAGAAAGTTCTCGATATCTTAGGTGAGGGTCAGAATTCTTCGTCGACGGGAGTCGGCGTTTCTTCCTCTTCCTCTTCCTCGGTGAATTCTTCGTCCTCTTCTTCGAGCGTGTAGCCTTCTTCGAGCTCTTCCTCGACGACTTCCGGAGGCTCTTCCTCGAGCGGTTCGTCCGGAATTTCGGCGTCGTCCGCTATCGGCGAGCTTATCCCACCCGCAGGTGCGAGCTCGCCTTCTGGTTCCGCGACGCGTCCGCGTGGCGCCGCAAGTCCGGCCGCCTCTTCGGGCTCTTCGTCTTCCTCTTCTTCCTCTTCAGGTTCGGCTTCTTCGAGGAGATCGGTGCCGGCAGCGCGTTGTGCTTCCGCTTCGCGTTGTGCGGCCGCAGTCTGCGTGAGGCGCGGATCTTCATCGCCCATGAGCAAGCCGATTTCTTGCGCGCGCTCGCCGACATCGTCGTCCTGGATCTTGATGTCGATCTCTTCGCGGTTCTCGGTGAGAACTTTGACGTCGAGCGCCAGGGACTGCATCTCTTTGATTAGCACTTTGAACGACTCGGGCACGCCCGGTTCCATGACGTTCTCGCCCTTGACGATCGCCTCGTACGTTTTGCCGCGGCCGACGACGTCGTCGGACTTGACCGTCAGCAGCTCTTGCAAGGTGTAGGCTGCGCCGTAGGCTTCCAGCGCCCAAACCTCCATCTCGCCGAACCGCTGTCCACCGAACTGCGCTTTGCCGCCGAGCGGCTGCTGCGTGATCATCGAGTACGGTCCGGTTGACCGCGCGTGGATCTTGTCGTCGACAAGGTGCGCGAGCTTCATCATGTAGATGTAACCGACCGTGATCGGACGGTTGAAGCGATCGCCGCTACGACCGTCGCGCAACCAGGCTTTACCATCTGCGGGAAGACCCGCGTCTTGCAGCCACTCGCGGATATCCTCCGCGTGCGCGCCGTCGAAAACCGGGGTCGCGATGTGGAAGCCCAGCATCTTGGCAGCCCATCCAAGATGGGTCTCCATGATCTGTCCGAGATTCATCCGCGACGGCACACCGAGCGGGTTGAGCACGATGTCGACCGG
>JBOHTT010000407.1:0-18725 GCA_050733775.1 Vulcanimicrobiaceae bacterium | reverse complement strand
ACCCGAGGCCGTACAAGCGATGGTGCGCAAACGCGACCTATCGGCGGCGCACGCGAAAGCACTGTTGGCGTTTCCCGAAGGCGAACGCCTCGCCGTCGCGGAGCGCGCCGTTCGCGAAAGCGTCTCCGTGCGCGTCTTGGAGCGATGGGCGCAGAAGCGCAACGCGCCGCGCAAAACGCCCGCACGGGCAACGCTGGACGGCAATCTTGCGGAAGTCGCCGAGCGCTTGCGCCACCGCCTCGGTGCGCGCGTCGCGTTCGTGCGCGGGCGCAAAGGCGGGCGTATCGAGATCCGCTTCACCGACGAGAGCGATCTCATTCGAATCGTCGACGTACTGCTCGGCACACCGTGATTCGCCGGTGGCCGATCGCCACGGCGGCGGTGATTTTGCTGCTGCAAATGCATGCCGTTTTCGCTGCGCCGTCCAGCCCTGCCGCCAATGCCGCGCTCAGCTACGCGAGCGCGCTCGCAAGCGGCGACTATGCAAAGGCGTACGGTTTGCTCGCTTCGGAGTCCCAGCGCTATTTCGCAAGCCTCGACAACTTTCGCTCCGTTTGGACCGCAGACCGATTCAGCGGCACGCGCGCGGAAGTACTGAAAGCTTCTCCGGCGCACGGTGGTGCGCTCGTGATGGTGCGCGAAAAAATCGCATTTTTCAATCACGGCACGCAGCGCATGGCGCAAGGAACGATTACGACGCCGTACACCGTGATTCGGGAGCGTGGTGCATACCGCGTCGTCGACGGCGGTCATCCCTACCGGTCGATCGTTCCGAGCGGCATCGTCGCCGGCGATTCCGGCGGCGTGCGCGTGATCGTACGCGAGCTGGCCTTTTATCCGCGACGCATCGAAGTCACGTTGACCTTCGAGAACGATAGCAACGGCTTCGTGACGTTTCTGCCGTACGGCCGCACGCTCTTGCGCGACGGCACGGCGCGCTATCATCCGCTCGCGACGCGCGATTGGCTCCTGACGGATCGTCAATTATTTCTCGGCCTTCGCCTGGCCGCAGACGCGCGCTACACGGGTCAAATCAACTTCGCCGTCACGAGCCGCGCGGGCGACGGCGCGCACGCGTTCGCGCTCGTCGTCGCGCCGGCGCTGCCTGCCGGCGCCGACCGCCCGGAGGAGTTCCGGCTCCCGCCGATTATCGTCCCGAGTTAATGGGCGTGCGTCGACCGTGGCTGGGAGTGTTCGCGCTGGTGCTGTGCGCCGGGTGTGGCGGCGGCACGGTGGCCGGCAACAGCAATACACCGTCGATGGTTTCCTTCGAGAACGGGTCCGGGCGGTTCGTCGGCTATTTTCAGCTCGCGCCGGCGAGCGCGACGCCGATTCTCATCACGGCCGTCGGCACGCAGTCGAATTATGCGATCGTGCAAGCGGACGCGAGCTACACGTGGAGCATCGCGTATGTCGGCGCCGCAACGACGTTTCCAAATGCCGTACCGAATCCGGCAAACGGCTTGACCGGTCCGCTCTCGTGTCCGGCGCAACCGGCGAATGCCGGCGCGTTTCCGGCGGCAGCCGCCTTGGTGGTCGAGTCTCCGGCATCGGCAACGTCCGCCGGCGGCTACATCACGTACGGCGGGACGCCGGCGTCGACGGTGGGCGTGCTGCCGACGGGGGCGACCGCGCCCTATTGTTTGCTCGTCACCGCAATCGCCGGCAACGGCCAAATCGGCACGACCGAAGTCCTCGTCAGCAATTGAGCCGCTTACGCGGAATCTACGCGATCGTCGACGCAGCTGAAGGTGACGTACTCGCACAACTGGACGACGTGCTGGCGGGCGGTGTTCGATTGGTGCAATATCGCTGCAAGAGCGGACCACGGCGCGAGATCCTGGCAGCGGCGCGCCAGCGGACCCAGCGTGCCGGCGCGATGCTGATCGTCAACGACGCGTGGGAGCTCGTCGACGAAGCCGACGGCGTGCATCTCGGACAAGAAGACCTCGACCTCACCCGGCGCGCCTCGTTGCGGGAGCGTCTCCGCGGCAAAATCCTCGGCATCTCTTGTCCCGACGTCGCGACGGCCAAGGCCGCTGCGGAGCTCGGTGCCGACTATCTCGGCGTCGGTTCGATCTATCCGACCGGCTCGAAAGCCGATGCCGGAGAGGCGATCGGACCGCAAGGCGTTCGCGCGGTCGTCGACGCGGTCGATGTGCCCGTCGCCGCGATCGGAGGTATCGCGCTGGATCGCATCCCCGAAGTCCGCGATACAGGCGCGGCCATGGCCGCGGTGATCAGCGCGATTTCTCGCGCACCCGACCGGCGAGTTGCGGCACGCGCGCTCGTCGACGCATGGGCGCGCTGACGGTTCTCTGCTCGATCGGCACGACGCATCCGTGGAACATCGCGGGCGTCGGGCTCGACGCGCGTGTCGCGCAGCGCATGGACGCGAGGCACGTCGTCGCAATCGCCGGCGTGAGCGCGCAAGGCAGCGGTGAATCCGGCGGCGTCGCGACCCCGTCGGCGCTGCTTGCGGCGCAGCTGCGTGCGACCCGCGACGTGAAGCCGGATGCCTATCGCATCGGCGCGCTGTTTTCTGCCGCCAACGTTGACGTGGTCGCGGAATTTCTCGCGCATAGTCGCGTGCCGGTCGTGTGCGACCCGGTGATGTCGGCAAGCGATGGACTCGTTCTCTCCGAGCCTGGCACCATCGACGCGTTACGCTCGAAGCTCTTTCGCCTCTGTACGCTCGTGACCCCGAACCTCGATGAAGCTTCCCGCTTGTGCGGCTTTCCAGTCAACGATCGTGCGACGATGGCCGGTGCGGCGCATACGCTCGTGCAGCGCGACGGTGCACGGGCGGCGCTGGTGAAGGGCGGCCATCTGTCTGACGAGGCGAGCGACGTCCTGTATGACGGCGAGAACCTCGTCTTCGAGGGCGAGCGATTGCCGGACGGGATGCGCGGCACAGGCTGTGCGCTCGCGACCGCGGTCGCGATCTCGATGGCGCGTGGCCTGAATCTGCGCGATGCCATCGGCGCCGCGCGCGCGATCGTGCGCGATGCAATCCAGCACGCGATCGAATGGCGCGGCGAACGGGTTTGGCCCTGGTGAGGTAGCGGCCGGCTGGGAGGCCGCCAAGAACGGCCCATTCGAACCTGTTTGCCCCGCGTGAAGCGGGATACGGTTTCTTTGACTGCCCCTACGATGAACCAAGCGCCAAGGCTCCGATTCGGCATCATGTGCGCCGGCGACGAATTACCGGCGAGCCTTGCTGCGAGCGTACGGGAGCTTCTCGCAGTCGGCGGCGTCGAGCTCGCATTGCTCGTCGTCGACGGTGAAAAGCCCGCCGCGTCGCCCTTCCGGGAAAAGGCAGCGCGAGCGCTTCGCTCCGGACATCTCCTGTGGAGCGCCTACAGCGTGTTTCTGCCGCAGGAGCGGCTCACTGCGTGCAGGCCGGTGGACATGACGCGAGAGTTTGCGGGCGTTCCCAGGGTCGAATGCACCGTCGTTCGCAAGGGCCGGTTCAGCGAATACTTCGCTGACGAAGACGTCGCGCGCATCCGCGAATTCAAGCTCGACTTCATCCTGCGATTCGCTTTCGGCATCGTTCGCGGAGAAATCCTAAATGCTGCGACGCACGGCGTGTGGTCGTTCCATCACGGCGACGAATCGAAATTCCGCGGCGTTCCGCCCGGCTTTTGGGAGATGTATTTCGGCGAGCCGGTCACGGGTGCAATCCTCCAGCGTCTGAACGATCGTCTCGATGGCGGCGTCGTCTTGCAGCGCTGCTTTGTGGACACGCACGAGATTTCGTATCGCACGCAACTCGATGGGCTGCTTTGGGCGACGACCTATATGCCGGCGAAAGTATGCCGCGATCTCAAGAACGGGTGTGCGAGCTACCTGCACGACGCGCCAAGTCGCACGACGGCGCCGGTCCTCCGCGTGCCCAACGACTTCGCGACGACGAAATTCTTTTTGCGAAGCGCCGGTCGGTGGGGCAAGACCCAGCTCGAATCCGTCTTCATGGCGCCCGGTTGGAACGTCGGCGTGGTCGCCGCGCCGATGCACGCGTTCTTGCGACCTGACTTTCGACCGGAGATTCGATGGCTACCGAACGGCCAAACCGATCACTTCCTTGCCGATCCATTCGTCGTCAGCCTCAATGGCCACGCGACCCTGATCGCCGAAGATTTTGATGCCCGCAAAGACCGCGCTTCGCTCGTGCAGCTCGACGTCGACGAACGAGGCGCGCTTATAGGAGCGCCAAAAACGGCGATCGACGAAGGCGTGCACATGTCGTACCCGTGCGTCTTTGCATATCGGGGCAAGACCTATTGCACGCCCGAGTGCAGCGAAAAACGCGGCGTTTTTCTGTACGTGTTCGACGACGCGCGTAACGAGTGGACGCCCGCCGCGCAGCTGATCGAAAACTTCGCCGCCGTCGATCCGACCGTATTCGAGCACGACGGCCGATGGTGGCTTTTCTGCACGAACAATGACGATTTCGTCAACGCCAAGCTGCATCTGTGGCATGCGCCGGATCCGTTTGGGCCGTGGGAGCCGCATGCATCGAATCCCGTCAAGTTCGATGTTCGCTCGAGCCGCCCGGCGGGACGTCCGTTCACGTACGAAGGCGCGTTGTATCGGCCCGCGCAGGATTGTTCGCGCGGCTACGGCGGCGCCATCACGATCAATCGCATCGTGCGATTGGACGCGCGACAATTTGAAGAGGAACCTGCGGCGGTCGTGCGACCCCGAGGCGACTCTGCGTACGGAAAAGGCCTGCACACGATCAGCAGCCTCGAGGGAAGCTCGCTGACCGTCATCGACGGCAATCGCCTCGTACTCGCGCCGGGCTTTGCATGGCGGCGCATCACGGAGAAAGTTCGCCGCATTACGTCAACCGCGCGTTAAGCAGCCCAACGGGTATGGCCGCCGCTGTTCGCGAACGGCCAGCACGCGATATGACGACGTCGACGGCAAAACGAGTGCGCGTAATGTCGGGGATGCGCCCAACCGGTCGCCTGCATCTCGGACATCTTGTTGGAGCGCTGACGAACTGGGCGGAGCTTTCGCGTACCGCCGATGCGTTCTTCGAGATCGCGGATCTGCATGCGTTCACGACGGCGTATCAGTCGCCCGATGAAATCCGCGTCGCCCGCGAAGACATGGTGCGCGACTGGCTCGCCGCGGGCGTCGATGCCGAAACGTCGACGATCTATCTGCAATCGGGCGTTCCGGAAATCAGCGAGCTGCACGTGCTGCTCTCGATGATCGTCCCGGTCTCGTGGTTGGAGCGTACGCCGACGTACAAAGAACAAATCGAGGCGCTCGGGTCGGAGATCGCGACCTACGGTTTCCTCGGTTATCCGTTGTTGCAGCTATGCGACATTGCGGTCTTTCGCGGCGAGCGGGTTCCCGTCGGCCGCGATCAAGTCGCGCATCTCGAGCTCGGGCGCGAAATCGTGCGTCGCTTCAACCGGCTCTACGGCGATACGCTCGTCGAGCCGCAGCCGCTGCTCACCGAGTTTCCTGCCGTCCCCGGCACCGACGGCCGCAAGATGTCGAAGTCCTACGGTAACACGATCGATCTCGCGGACGACGCGGAAACGACGACCCAAAAAGTCCGCTCGATGTTCACCGATCCGCAGAAGATTCGCCGCAACGATCCGGGGCGACCCGAGATCTGCCCCGTGTACGCGCTGCACCACATCGCGAACGCTTCACGCACGCCATGGGTCGCTGAAAATTGCCGCACCGGCGCGCTGGGCTGCGTGCAATGCAAAGGCGAGCTCGCCGAAAAGCTCAACGCGTATCTGCAGCCGATTCGCGAGCGTCGCACCCAATTCAGCGACGCGCAAATTCGCCAGATCATCGCGGAAGGCACAGAGCGTGCGCGAGAAGCCGCAAGTAGCGTGCTTGCCGATGTCAAGCACGCAATGAAGCTCGACCTTTAGGGGAAGCCCTAGATGGGCTTATATTTCGGGATGGCTTCGCGCATACGCTCGAGCGCGAGGCGAATGTTCTCGATCGAATTCGCGTACGAGAAGCGCACGTAGCCGCGTCCGGCTTCGCCGAAACACGATCCGCCCAGAGCCGCCACGCCCGCTTCCTCGAGCAGGTAGCTCGCGAAGCGCTGATCGTCGTACGTTATGGCTTGAATGTTGGGGAATGCGTAGAACGCGCCCTTGGGCATCTTGCACGAGAGGCCCGGAATGGAATTGACCCCGGCAATAATCTCATCGCGCCGTGTCCGGAATACCTCGGACATCTCGCGCACCGGCTCGTCCGGGCCGGCAAGCGCTGCGACGCCCGCGCGCTGCACGAACGTGGCGACGCACGAAAACGTGTTGTTGTTGAAGAGCGCCACCGTGCGCGCCAGCTCTTCGGGCATGATGCCGTAGCCCAGCCGCCATCCCGTCATGGCGTACGCTTTCGAGAAACCGTCGATCACGACGGTGCGTTCGCGCATGCCGTCGAGCTGCGCGATGGAGACGAAATCGTCGCCGTATAAATTGCGGCAATAGATCTCGTCCGAGACGACGACGAAACCCCACTTGTGCGCGAGGTCCGCGACGACTTGGAGATCCTCTCGCCCGAGCACGCCGCCCGTCGGATTTTGCGGCGAATTGAGAATAACGACTTTGGTGCGATTGCTCACCTTGGACGAGAGCTCGTCGAGATCGAGCTGCCAATCGCGCGATTCGAGCAGCGGCACCGGAACCAGCTGCGCTTGCAAGTACGAAGCGCACGATGCATATGCGGGATAGCTCGGATCCGAAGCGATTATTTCGTCGCCTGGATCGAGAAGCGCCGAGAGCGTGTTCCAAATGATCGGTTTGCCGCCGGGACCAACGACGACGTTCTCGCGCTTCCACGGCTCGATGCCGCGCAAGCGCGCTGCGAAATCAGCGATGGCGTCGCGCAGCTCCGGAATGCCGGCCGACGGCGTGTAGTGCGTGTAGTTTTGCTCGATCGCTTCCATGCCGGCGCGTTTGATGTGTTCCGGCGTGTTGAAGTCGGGTTCGCCGATCTCCAAATGCACGATGTGTCGTCCCTCGGCTTCGAGAGCGCGCGCACGCGCGAGAACCTCGAATGCAGCTTCGCTTCCCAATCGAGCGACAGCTTCGCACAAGAGATTGGCACGGTACGTTGAGGTCGAGGCGAGAGAAGTCATGAACCGCGAGTTCTCCGCCTCAAAGTACCCGCCTGCCCGCCCTCGTAGACGTACGGATTTTTGCTCAAGGGTGGCGCCGGCGCGGGCCGAACCGGCGCCGCACGATGGACGCACATGAGTCATTTGAACTGGACGCTGCCTTTGAATCGATTCCGCTGATCGACGTCGGCGAGCGCGCGCGGCTGCACATCCGAATTCGAAACGAAGGCGACGATTTACAGGAAGAAATGCATGTCGAGGTGCGGGCGGATCAAAACGTGCAGCTCGTTTCGGCATCGCCGTGGCGCTGCAGCGAAGGCGGCGACGATACCCTTGTTTTTACACGCGCGCCGCTCTTACGCGGCGAGAATTGCGAGATCGCGGTCGACGCATACGCGTTGCGCGCGGGCGAGTCGACGATTGCCGTTTGTGCGCGCTCCGCGCAATGCGTGCGCGAGCTCGCGCTTTGTTGCGCGTGCGATGGCGCTGCGGCGTTCGCGGCGTGCGCGAACCGGCTGGAGCTCTTTGCGACGGAAGCCGAAGCCGGCGCGGAAGCGAGCGGCCGCCTCATCGTCACGAACACGGGCAACGCTGCCGCACTCGTGCAGCCCTGCGTCGAAGGACTCGATGCCGTGCGGTTCGATCCCGGCCCGTCGCTCGAGGTCGCGCCGGCAGAGCGCGTTTCGGTCGCATTTTGCGGGCGGTTTCCGCTCGCTTTGCCCGATGGTTCCCAGCTCGAAGTTCGTGCTTTCCTGACGCACGGCAATGCGGAAGCCGTGCTCGGTACCGCCGCAGTAGCCGTGCGCAGCCGTCCATCCGTGAAATGCCGGCTGGAAGAACGCGGTAAGGAGTGGCTCGTGTGCGTCAGCAACGACGGTGCAAATCCCGCGACGCTCGCGATCGCCGTGCAGAACGGCACGACGACCGGTCTGCAGCTCGACGACCTCGCGGCCGGAGAGACGATCGTGCTGACGATTGCACCGTCGTCCCCACAAATCGCGCCACAAGCGCCGCAACGCCTGCGCTCGCGGCGTGCCGCGCTCGAGGCGGGGACGCTGCGGCAATTGCAAGCGCTGACGGGGTTTGTCCGCCACCTCTGGGCTATCGCGGTGCTCTGCGCGGATTGTGCTGAAGACGGCAGCGCGGATCGCGTCGTCGCGCTTCGAACGGCATTACGGAGCGTGTTCGACCGCCTCGTCATCAAGCTGCGCATGCCGCAATATCCGTTACATGCCGACGACGTGCTGGACCGGCCGGCACGCGATGCACTGTGCGCGCTTGGAGCCGCAGCATCGGCGGATCTACCTTCGATGCTCGACCATGCCGCGTCGTTCATCGAGGGCGAGCGTGAAGACGTTGCGGATGTTTGCGCGTATCGCACGGCGTTGCGAGCGCGTTTGTGCGCCCTGCGCGATGACGGCGTGCTGATTGCCGCGCTGACCGGCGCGGACTCCGAACTCGACGCGCTACTCGATGCGATGTTGGCGGCGCGCGTCAGAATGACCGCGTGATCGTCAAGCTCGTGCTCGTTCCTTCGTTACTGCTGATGGCGGGGCTCGCGCTGCTTGCTGTCGCAATGCTCGCATCGCCGGCCCAAGACTGCGTTACCGTGCCGCCGAGCGAGCGAATCCGCGGACTGGAACGGGCGGCGCGGGGGTGGGCAGGCGTCATCGCGCTCCGACGCGCGCTGCGCGACCCCGACCCCGAGGTCGCTGCCGTCGCGGCGATACTACTGGGGGACGTCTCGGCGCGCGCGAAGACTTGGTTTCCCTGGAGGCGATAGCGGGCGGCAAAGGGAACCGCCGCATCGTGGAACGCGTCGAACCGACCGCGGTCGATTCCGGCGAAAAGCCTAAACCGACTGCGTCCGGCACCCCTGATTTTGCGAAAGACGCCGCCACGATCGCCGAATACGATGCTGCAAAGGCTCGTTACGAGCGGTCGGAGATTTCACATGCCGAAAGCGCGGTGCGCGCGTCATACACGCGCAAGCGCGCCGGCGTGCTCGCGGAGATCGCTGCCGCCGCAAACGCGGTCGAAGAACGCCGAAAAATCGCCGAACGCGCCCTGAAGGCATACGCGGATGGCTATCCGCGCCACGTCCGCGGCAATCAAATCGAGCGCGCTTCCTTCTTTGAAGTGCTGTTCAGTTTTGGCCGCGCGTCGCGTTTGTACAACTCCGCGGCGAAAGCGTCACAAGACGTCGTCAACGCGCAAGCCAACTACCGCCGTCGTCAGCGCTGGGAAGAAGAGCTGGAGAATTGGCTGCGTCGCTCGATTCATCGCGTAACCGTCGAGCTCAAAGAGCACGCAAATTCGCCTGAGTGGCTCGAAAAGTTCCATTCGCGGCCGGAAGTCGCCGAGTTATGGCGGCGCGTGCAGGCGATCAAAGAGGAGCGCGAAGTCTATACGAAACGGCTGGAGACCGGCGACGTTTCGCCGATCGAACAACGCGACCGGTTCCTCGGAGAAAACAAAATCGGGCCGCTGCGTCCGCCGTTCGACGGCATGATGCTTGAAGAGATCTTGAACTTCGGTGATCTCTCCATATGGACGTTCAGGGAACTGCAAAACAACCGCTTCTGGCTGCCGTACGATCGTCGGCTGGAGCCGCTGGTCGACTCGGTGTTCGACACCTACCGGCTCGTCGACGATCTCAAAGCGAAGTTCACGCGCTCGGAAGACGGGCGCCGCTTCACGCCGCTGGATCATTATCTGCGCCGTCTGCGCGACGAAACCGACGCACGCGTCGAGTGGCGTAAGCGAACGACCGCACTGCGCTCGGCCAAAGACGGTGCGCGCGATTCCCCGATCGAGGAGCCGGAAGACAAGAAGATCCTCGATCTGCTCGCGAGCCTCGCCGCGACTAGCCCCACCACCAGCGACGGCCAGGCCTAATAACCCGCGCCTCGCACTGCATCTAAACCAGGTCGTTATTTCTTAAATTTTCTTGTTGAAATATTCGGCGAGGATTCGGCGCGCAATCGGCGCTGCGACCGTCGAGCCGTAGCCGCCGCTGCGCTCGACGAAGATCGCTATCGTAAGCGCAGGGTGCTTCGCGGGCGCGAAGCACACGAACCACGTCGTGTTCGGTCCTTTCCCGCCGTCGGTTTCGACGGTTCCGGTTTTTCCGCCGTAGGGGAAACCGTCGATGGCGAGACCGTACGCCGTGCCGCCGGGGCTCGTTACGTGATCCATGCCGGTGCGCACTTCGCGGAGCGCTTCTTGCGTCACGGGAACCTGGCGAATCACGATCGGCGCGTAATCCTTTAGCACCTTGCCTGTCGGCGTGCGAATCTCTTTGACGACATGCGGCTCGTACAGCGTTCCGCCGTTGACCACGGCGGCCGCGACGTTGGCCATTTGCAGCGGCGTCGCTTCCATCGCGCCTTGCCCGATCGCGAGCTGGCAGACGTCGCTGGGTTCGAGCGGAACGCCGTAGGTTTTCATCGTCCACTCGTTGGTCGGCCAGTTTCCGGGAAACTCGCCCGGAAGATCGATGCCGCTCTTGGCGTCGAGACCGTATTCGAGCGCGTAGTAGCGCAGACGCTCGTGCCCGAGGCGGTAGCCTAATTGATAAAAGTAGCCGTCGCTCGACGCTGCGAGCGCGTGCGTGAACTCGGTGTTGCCGAGTCCGCCGGCGGCAAGGTCGACGAACCTGACGCCGTGGCAATCCCAGTGACCCGAATCGTACAGCACTTGATGCGGCTTGATGACCCCGGATGAAATCGCACCCGAACCGGTTACCATCTTGAAGGTCGAACCTGTCGGCGTTGCAGCGCCGATCGCGCGGTTGTAGAGCGGACGCAGCTTGTCGAGGACGTAGCGGTCGTATTCGCGCGTCGAGATCGGCGTTGCGAAATCGTTCGGATTGAAGGTTGGAACCGAGACCATCGCGAGCACGCCGCCGGTGTATGGATCGAGCGCGACGAGCGCGCCCGAAAGGCGATGCTTGCCGCCCCATGCTTTCAGCCCTTCGACCATCGCGCGCGACGCGATGCGCTGCAAGCGCAGGTCGACGTTCAGAACGAGAACGTCGCCCGGCTTGCTCTTGACGTATTTTTCGGTGCCGACGACAGCGCCCCACGCGTTCACCATCACTTGTTGTCCGCCGGGTTGTCCCTTCAAATACTGATCGTACGTCGCTTCGACGCCGTCTTTGCCGATGACGTCGTTTTGCGTGTAATGTTCGGCTTTGAGCTGCTCGTATTCGTCTTCCGAAATCTGTCCGACGTAGCCGAAGAGATTCGCCGCCATCGTTCCGTACGGATAATTGCGAACCGGCTGCTCTTCGAGGTCGACGCCGGGCAAATCGGGCTGCGCTTCCGCGAGGCGCGCCATTTGCCACGTCTTGAGATCGCTCGCGAGAATGACGGGACCGTACGGCTCGTACGTCTGCACCTGCGCGAAATTCTCATAGCGGACGTTGTGATGGTGGAGGAGCCGCTGCCACAGCACCTCGGGTCGCACCTCGAGTGTCGAGGCAAGCGTCGCAATCGTCATGTTGATGTCTTTGACTTCCGAGGGAATCAACGCGACGGTGAACGATGGCCGGCTGCGCACGAGAATCTTGTCGTGACGATCGACGATCAGCCCGCGCGGCGCCGCGACGGGAATGAGACGAACCTGGTTGGCACGTGCTGCGGCCGCATATACCGTGCCGTCGAGAATCTGCACGTACACGAGACGCGCCACGATCGCCGCGATCGCCAGGGTCAGCACGAACACGAACGCACCCATGCGCCCGGCACCCCGATAGATCATCGCGTGATGAACCTCCAGCGCGCCCAGATGACGATGAGTGCGGCGATGGCGGTGTACACGGCAGACGCGACTGCGATCTTCGCGAAGTGCATGCCCAGCCCGACCGGATATCCTTCGAGTGACAGCGCCGCCCAAAACACGCCTTCACGCAAAAGCGCGGCCGCGACTAAAACGACCGCGAATATCGAAGGCGAGTCGGTGAAAACGACACGCGCGGCCGCCGACGTGAAAAACGCCGCGAAGGTTGTCGCAATCGTCCAAGCGGCACCCGTGTTGCCGGCGAGCGCATCGTCGAGCAAACCGCCCGCGGCACCGATTAAAATCGCGCCCGGCGTTCCCGCGCGCAACGCGTAGGTCGCGACCACCAGGAACACGAGGCTCGGAACGGCGCCGCGAAATGCGATGAAGTGCACCAGCGTCGTCTGCAAAAAGCCCGCAACGAATAACCAAATCGCAACCCCGCGCCAATCCGTGGGAATGCGAACAGCGTGCGGCTGCGCGCTACTTCGGAAGGACAATGACGTGGTTGAGGCGGCCGAACGCGACCGCGGGCTCGACGATCGCCTGCCGGTCGAGCGCACCGGCGGGCATCGGCGTCACCGACGCAACGTGGCCGATCAGGAGTCCCGCGTGGAACGATCGGCCTTCGCCGGTGACCACAGCCTTACCGAGCTTTAGCCGAGCGTCTTGCGACACATAGTGAAGATTGATGCGCGTCAGCGTTCCGGTGGCAATTCCCCACCAGCGGCCGCTTTGCACGACTGCCGGAAGGTTGCTCGTGTAATCTGTAATCAGCAGCACTTTGCTTGTAAAGGGATCGGCTTCGATCACACGTCCGATCACGCCGCGATCGTTGACGACGCCATCGTCGCGCGACACGCCTGCGCGCGAGCCTTTGTCGATCGTGACGATCTGCTGTTTGTTTTCGGGATCGAACGCAACGACGAGCGCCGGTATTCCGGCGGGATAACGTGCCTGTGCGCGCTCGACGGCGAGCTGCGAAGGCACGCGAGCGAGCGTTTCGTGCAACACGGCGTTCTCGGCGGTGAGCGTCGCATTTTGCACACGCAGCTGCGCGTTCTCACTTGCAAGTTGCGGAAGCCGGAAGACATAGGCGACGCCGTCGTGCGTCGCGTTGATGCTTACGCCGAGCGCAACCTCAAGATACGCATACGTCGTCGTCAGGGCGCTGGTGAGAGGGCTGGGGCGTCCTTGGCGAGCGAATTCGAGTTGAACGAGCGCGATGAGAGAAGCGGTGATAATCGCGCCGATTACGGCGAATAGCTTTCTCTCATCCCGATACGTAAAGATTGATACCACCTCGATAAACGGTCCGCGGACGGACCGAGACGCTCCAGGAGTGTCGGTGAGCCCAGCACCTCGCCGGCTCCGCGCGCGACGCACACGAGCGGCTCGGGGGCGACGAGCGTCGGGACGTTCGTGCGAAGCGCAAGCTCACCGGCAAGGCCTGTGATTTGCGCGCCGCCGCCCGTCAGCGTGATACCGCTCTCAAGTAAATCGGCCGAAAGATCCGGCGGTGTTTGCTCGAGCACGGCCCATACCGCGCGAACGATACGATCGATGCCTTCTGCCATGGCTTCGCCAACCAGGGTTTCGCTCACTTCGCGAGAGCGCGGCGCGGCGGCAACGATATCGAAGCCGCTGATCCGCAGCGGTGCTCGGCCAGGGGGACGCCCCGCATACCCGAGCTTGATTTTCAGCACTTCGGCGGTGAGCGAGCCGATGCGGAAGTGATCGGCGTGCAGCCGTGCGGCGATCGCATTGTCGAGGTAATCGCCGCCGACTTTGATGGAATGCATCGCCACGACGCCTGACAAGGCGAGGACGGCGACCTCGGTAGTGCCGCCCCCAATGTCGACGACCATGCGGCCTTGCGGCGTCGTGATGTCGAGACCCGCACCAACGGCCGCCGCGACGGCCTGCGGAAGAAACGTCGTCGCGCGTACGCCTGCGGCCCGCGCGGATTCCTCGACGGCTTTGCATTCGATGTCGGTGGCGCAACCCGGCACGCACGCGACGATCCGCGGGATCAGCCGCGGCCGCGAGGTCAGCGCGCGATCGACCATCGTGCGAATGAGCACGTGAGCGGCGCGAAAATCGGAAATGGTCCCCCCGCGTAACGGGTGGACGACGCGGATGCGGTTGGGTGCCCGTCCGTCCATTTCTTTGGCGGAACGGCCTACCGCGAGTACCGCCTCGCCGTCATACGCGACGACCGACGGTTCGCTGACGAGGACGCCGGTGCCGCGCTCGTACACAACAGTGTTTGCCGTGCCGAGATCGATCCCGATCTCGGGGCTGAAAGTCGAACGGACTGAACGCATAAGGGCCATCAGGAGCTCCCGCCGAGGAGAATCCCGCGCTCGCGCAACGTCCGGACAAATAAGCCGATCGGAAAGCCCATAACGGTATAGAAATCGCCGTCGATGCGCTCGACGAGGACCGCGCCTCGTCCTTGAATTCCGTAGGCTCCTGCCTTGTCCATCGAGTCACCCGTCGCGACGTACTCGGCAATCTCTTCATCCGAGAGCGGCCAGAAACGAACCTCCGTTGTTGCGGTGCGTTCAATCACATCGTTTCCGTCGGCAACGGCAATTGCGGTGTGCACGCGGTGTCCGCGGCCGGAGAGCACGCGCAACATGCGTGCAGCATCCGCTTGGTCTTGGGGCTTACCAAGCGAGGCACCGTCGACGTCGACCACGGTATCGCCGGCCACCACCAGGCGTTCGGGGAACCGCCTGCGCACGTCGAGGAGCTTCCCGCGTGCATGCATGCGCGCCAGCTCGAGAGGCGTTCGTCCCGGCTCGTCCACTTCTTGATATTCGCTTACGGCAACGTCGACGTTCACGCCGAGTGAAGCGAGAAGTTCGCGACGTCGCGGACTTTGGCTCGCTAGCACCAACGACGTGATGCAACGCGCTCTCATCATAGCCTAGAGAACGTCGTTACGCATCACGTCTTCTGTATTTTCTCTGCGAGCCATGAGTCGATGGCGCCCGTTTTCCACCTCGACGACGGCTGGGCGGCCAAAACGATTGTAGTTGCTCGCCATCGCATAGGTGTAGGCACCGGTCGTCGACAGCGCCAGCAGATCGCCGGTTCGTAGGTCGTCCGGTAATCGCGCGTCCACCATTTCGTCGTTTTCGCACGAACGGCCGGCAATCGTCACCGGGACGAGCCCGGCGCGAGCTGCGGATTTCGCGACGAGCGGTTGATGGAAGGCGCCGTAGATTGCAGGTCGCGGGTTGTCGGCGATGCTGCCGTCGATGACGACGAAACGCCGGCGGCCCGAGTTCTTGATTGCCGCGATGCGATACAGCGTCGTTCCGGCGGTCGCTGCCAATCCGCGTCCGGGCTCGATCCCAAGCCGCGGCAGCGGAATCCCCGCGGCGCGCGTGCGCTCGGCGGCACGCGCCGCGAGGTCGCCCAGAAGCGTCGCGAGATCCATGCTGCCCTGCGCGGCGACGTCTTCGTCGATCCCGAACCCGCCGCCGAGCAGCAGCATTCCGGTGCTGCGGCCTTTTGCGTGCAGCGCCGCTGCGATGTCGATTAATGCATCGAGGTTCGTCGCAAACTGCGCTTCGTCGAAGATCTGCGAGCCCATGTGTGCGTGCAAGCCTTGCAGCGCAAGATTCGGATGCGCGTCGAGAACTGCGATCGCTTGGGCGACGTCGGCAGGCAATATCCCGAACTTCGTGTTCTCGCCGCCGGTGCGTATGAAATCGTGCGTGTGCACGTCGATGCCGGTATTGATGCGCAGCGCGACGTTGACGCGCCGTCCGTTCGCGCGCGCGGCCAAATCAGCGAGCTCCTCGACGCCGTCGACGACGATAAAATGCACGCGGCGGTTGATTGCCGCATCGTGCTCCTCCGAATTTTTTCCGCAACCGTGTAAGTACATTCGTGCAGCCGGAAAACGGCCGCGTTCTGCCGTTGCGATTTCACCGAGGGAACACACGTCCAGCTCGACCTCTGCCTGCTGCGCGAGACGCGCCGCGACGCGCGTGACGAGAAAGGCCTTTGCAGCGTATGCAACTTTGATTCCGTGCGGCCGCGCCGCCGAGAGAAATCGTTCCAAATTGCTTTGGAACGTGGTCGCATCGAATACCACTAGCGGCGTGCCGTACGTTTTCACGAGCTCGCCGGCGTCAATGCCCGCGATACGCAATTCTCCGTCAGCATTGCGCGTGTGTCCGGACCCGACGAGCGCGCGCGGGTCCGCTGCGGCGATCATGCGGATGCGACGCCCGTGTGCTGATAAAGCTTATGGTCGATCATGTATCGCCAAACAGGTTCCGGCACGAGATAGCGGACGCTTTGTCCGGCGTCGAGCCGTTCGCGCACCGACGTTGCCGATTCCGCAGCGAGCGGCAAATCGATGAAGCGCACCTTTGCGCGCAATTTCGGAGCAATATCGATAAGGGCATTGTCGACTTCTTCGCGGCGCAGATCGTTGCGCGGAACGACAAAAAACCCGTGTAATAGTTCGAGAATTTCGTCGAAGCGGCGCCACCCTCCGCGCACGAGCGAATCGCTGCCCGCGATGAAGAAGAGCTCGTCTTCAGGAAATTTTTGACGCAAGCGCGGCAGCAAATCCGCAGTATAACCGGTCGCGTCCTCCTGCGCGTCGGATAGGTCGAGCATGAATGCAGGATTCGCTGCAATGGCGAGACGCAACATCGTTGCGCGGTCGTCGATGCTCGCGCGCGGTGCCTCCCGATGATGCGCGGCGCGGATCGGCAAGAAGATTACGCGATCCAGCGACTCGCGCGTGCGCACGGCTTCCGCAACGAACAGATGGGCGTTGTGTACGGGATCGAACGCGCCACCGAAAAGACCCAGCCTCACGAGTACGTAAACTCCGTGTCGCCGATGCGCACGGTATCGCCTTCGCGAATACCCATGTCTCGCAGCCGCTTCTCGACGCCTAGCTTTGCCAGCACGCGCTCGAAACGCCCAAGCGCTTCATCGTTGTCGAAATCCGTCATTTCCGCCAAACGTTCGACTCGTTCGCCGCTGACCACGTAGACGCCGTCCCGCACGTCGACTGCGAAGGCCCCTTTGGGCTGCAGGACGATGCGTGGCGGCTCCGGCGCCAGCACTTCCGGTCCCGGCGCGCGGCGAATCTCGTTCCACGTTGCGTAGATGAGCTCTTGAACGCCTTCGCCGGTTGCCGCCGAAATGCCGCGAAGACCTGGAATTTGCGACCGCAGCGCTTCGAGATTGTCGCGCGCTTCCGGAATGTCGAGTTTGGAAATGCAGACGATCGTCGGCTTTTCCAGCAGCTGCGGGCTCCATGCTCGCAGCTCGTCTTCGATCGTGGCTTTGCTCGCAAAGATCTCTTCCACCGTTTTGGCGCCGTCGATGAGATGGACGAGCACGCGCGTGCGCTCGACGTGACGCAAAAAGCGATCGCCGAGGCCTGCGCCGGCATGCGCGCCTTCGATGAGACCGGGGACGTCCACGAGAACGAACGAGTTGAACTCGTCGATGCGCACCACGCCGAGCTGTGGCTCGAGCGTCGTAAACGGATAGTCCGCGATCTTCGGCCGCGCGGCTGAGACGACGGAGAGCAGCGTCGACTTTCCGGCATTGGGCAATCCGACGATGCCGCAGTCGGCCAGCAGCTTGAGCTCGAGCCGCAGCTCGGCCGTCTCCCCGGATTCACCGTGCTCGGCGAAGCGGGGCGCTTGGCGCGTCGCGGTGGCGAAGTGCTGATTGCCGAGCCCGCCCTTGCCGCCGCGCGCGACGACCAGCCGTTCGCCGGGGTGCGCGAGATCGGCGATTCGCCGCATTCTAGTCGACGGCGCCTCGCCTTCATTTTTATAGACGATCGTCCCGACGGGGACGCGGACGTGAAGGTCGTCGCCGGCACGCCCGGACTTGTTCGAGGTGCCGCCCGGCCGGCCTGACTCCGCCGCGAATTGCTTCTTGTACCGGAAATCGACTAACGTCGAGATGCCGGGATCGGCTTCGAGGATCACGTCGCCGCCTTTGCCGCCGTCGCCGCCAGCAGGGCCGCCTTTCGGGACGTACTTCTCGCGCCGCCACGCAACCAAACCGTCGCCGCCTGTGCCGGCGGCCACGGTTATCGTGGCTTCGTCAATAAATTGCAGCTAGACGACGTTTACGTGCGTGCGATTGCGGGCGTTCGTGAACTCGACGCGACCCTGACGAGCGCGAAAAGCGTGTGGTCCTTGCCGATGCCGA
The DNA here is from genome assembly GCA_050733775.1 of Vulcanimicrobiaceae bacterium. GTDB lineage: Bacteria > Vulcanimicrobiota > Vulcanimicrobiia > Vulcanimicrobiales > Vulcanimicrobiaceae > JAFAMS01. The sequence goes on along the minus strand of JBOHTT010000407.1, from coordinate 622 downwards.
CGCCCCGCCCGGGATGGAATTTCGTCCCGCGCTGCCGCACGATGATGTTGCCCGGGATGACGAGCTCGCCCCCGAACCGCTTCACGCCCAGACGCTGTGAGTTTGAGTCCCGACCGTTGCGGGTCGAGCCGGCGCCCTTCTTGGAAGCGAAAAGCTGGAGGTCGAAAACGAACATAGCCGACCGAGTATACCAAGGCGTCCCCGCAGGACGCAACGGTGCAGGGGCTTGTGGGGGCCCCTCTAATCATCGGGCGTTTGAACACCGAGAGACGCCGGGTCGTCGTGACCGGCATGGGAGCGGTGACCCCGCTCGGCAACAGCCGCGAGGCTTTTTGGGAGGGCTTAGTTGCCGGGCGAAGCGGCGTAGGGCCAATCACCGCCTTCGATGCCTCGCAGCTTCGGGCGCGCATCGCCGCCGAAGTTCGCGACTTTGACGCCGACGCGCTGATCGGACGGCGCGACGCCCGCCGGATGGATCGCTACGCCCAATTTGCGTGCGTGGCGGCGACCGAAGCGATTGCCGACGCGCAGTTTCCGGACGATCAGGAGCTTCGCAACCGCACCGGGGTCGTGATCGGGACGGGTATCGGCGGCATCGTCACGATCCAAGAGACGTCGCTGA
>JBOHTT010000406.1:0-6822 GCA_050733775.1 Vulcanimicrobiaceae bacterium | reverse complement strand
ATCCCAGACCGCGCGGTTCGCCGAACCGTTCGCGTTCCGACGCGGCGATCTCGCGCAGCTCTTGCATCAACAGCTCGCCCATTGCGTTAACGTGCTTGTCGAGGTCCATGCGGTCGCGCAAGTTCAGATGTGCGAGTGCCGCCGCGCATGGAACCGGCGAGCCGCCGAACGTCGTGCAGTGATCGCCCGGCTGCAATGCGGTGACCGCCTCGCTGTCGACGAGAATCGCTCCGATCGGCAACCCGTTCGCGAGCGCCTTCGCAAGCGTGACGACGTCCGGTCGCACGCCCAAGCGCTGGTACGCAAACAGCTTGCCGGTGCGCCCCATCCCGGTTTGAATCTCATCGAAGATCAAGAGTGCGCCGCGCTGCGTCGTAATTTGACGCGCCGCTTGCAAGAATTCCAGCGTTGCGGGAAAGACGCCGCTTTCGCCTTGCACCGGCTCGACGATGAATGCCGCGGTGTGCTCGTCGATTGCTGTTTCGAGCGCGGCGACGTCGTTGAGCGGTGTGAACGTAAACCCTCCCGGAAGCGGCTCGAAGCCTTCGTGGTATTTCGGGTTGTCCGTGGCGGCGAGCGCGCCCATCGTTCGGCCGTGAAATGAGTTGCGGCACGCGACGATGACGTTTCGGTCTTTTTGTCCGAGCCGGAAAGCGCGCTTGCGCGCAAGCTTGATCGCGGCCTCGTTCGCTTCCGTACCGGAATTGCAGAAGAAGACGCGCTCGTAGCCCGAAAGCTCCGCGAGCTTGGTCGCGAGCTCGCCGGCCGGCTCGTGGTGGTAGAGATTGCTGCAGTGAACCAGCGTCGCCGCTTGCGCTGCAATTGCACCGACGATTGCCGGATGCGCGTGGCCGAGCGCACAGACCGCGATCCCGGCGACGAGATCGAGATACCGTTCGCCACCGTCGTCGATCAGCCACACGCCTTCGCCGCGAATGAAGTTGATGTTCGCCCGGGTGTAGTTTTGCAGCAGATGCGGATGCTGAATCGCTGGCAGCGATCCGCCGGTCGGCGCGATCATGTCCGGTAGTGCGCGTTGATGCGCACGTATTCCAGCGTGAGGTCGCAGCCGTAGCCGGTCGCTTCAGCATCGCCCATTGCGAGATCGAGTCCGATTTCGATGGCCTTGTGCTCGAGCTCGCTGTGCGCTTCAGCTTCGGTCAACACTTCTTTCGCACCGGGCGCGACCCACTCGTGTCCACCGAGCGAAATAGACCACGCATCCTCGCGCAAGCCGGTTCCGAGGCTGCCGGCCGCGGCGATGATGCGGCCCCAATTCGGATCTTCACCGTACAGTGCGCTCTTGACAAGGCTGGAGTTGATGATCGCACGAGCGACCGCGCGCGCCTGCTTGACGTCGCGTGCTCCGGTGACGCGCACGGTCATCGTCTTGCTCGCGCCTTCGCCGTCCTTGACCATGTCGAAGGCGAGCTCGCGACAAACGCGGTGGAGTGCCGAGCGCAGCCCCGGCGTCGCTTCACCGGTTCCGGGACGCGCGACGGCGTAGACGCAGTCGTTTGTCGACATATCGCCGTCGACCGAGATCATATTGAACGTGTCGTCGACCGCCTCCGCCAGCGCGCTTTGCAGCGATTCGCGCGAGCACGTGGCGTCGGTTGCGAGAAATGCCAGCATCGTCGCCATGTTGGGTGCAATCATACCCGAGCCTTTGGCAATGCCGCCGACGACGTGGCGCTGTCCAGCGCCATTATCGTAGAACGCGCAGGCTTCGACCTTCGGCACGTGATCCGTCGTCATGATCGCTTCGGCCGCATTGAGCGCCGCTTCAGAGCCCGCGTGCAGCGATTGCACGGCGCGCTCGAGTCCGGTGCGAATGCAATCGAACGGCAGCGGCACGCCGATGACACCCGTCGACGCGATCAGTATTTGCGACGACCGCACGCCGAGCAGCTCCGCGGCACGCTTCGCCGTTTCGCGGGCGTCCTGCATCCCGCGTTCCCCCGTGCACGCGTTGGCGCAGCCGGAATTCGCGACGATCGCCCGAATGGCGTCGCCGTCTTTCTCGAGATGCTCGTTGCTGACGAGCAACGGCGCGGCTTTGACGTCGTTCGTCGTGATCACGGCAGCACACACGCGCTCGCCGCCGAAATCGATCAGCGCAAGATCGCGCTTACGCTGCTTGATCCCTGAAGCCACGCCGGCGCAACGCACGTCCGGCACGGCGCCAAGACCGCCGCGAACGTCGACGAGGCGAATTTCAGACGACTGGGATGCGAGTGCCAAGTCCGGTCTCCTCATGATCTCCGCACATGATGTTGAGATTCTGAACCGCCTGTCCGGCGGCGCCTTTTCCGAGATTGTCGTTGCCCGACATGACGTGCACGACGCCGCCACGCACGCTGATCGCGATCTGCGTGTCGTTCGTGCAAGCGAGGGCAGGCAAATACGGTACTCGCGGCGGCTCGAGCACTTCGACGAACGAATTGCCCGCGTACGCTCTTTTGAACGCCGCGCGAATCGTCTCCTCATCGACGGGCTTGCGCAGCACGACGTATGCATCGACGAGCATGCCCCGCGTCAACGGCACCACGTGCGGCGTGAAGACGAACGGCGCATCCATGCCGAGCGCGCGCAGCTCTTGCTGGATTTCCTTGCCGTGGCGGTGCGATGGAATGCCGTACGTTCGAACGTCTCCGTCGACTTCCGCGTACATCGAGCCGAGTTTTGGCGAGCGGCCTGCTCCCGATATTCCGCTCTTCGCATCCAGGATGATGTTGGTGATGTCGCGCGAGAAAGAAACGAACGGTAAAAGAGCGAGCAGCGCGGCCGTCGGATAGCAGCCGGGATTCGCAACGAGCTGCGCGTTTGCGATTTGCTCGCGATATCGTTCCGGCAAGCCGTACACCGCCTCCGCGCGAAACGCATCCGACAGATCGATCACTCGCGCGCCGGCCGCCAGGAATTGCGGTGCAAGGTCGCGCGCTTTCTCCGCTTCGCCGGCCAGGATCACGACGTCGCCCGCGCGGCAGGCCGAGAGCGCTGCGCCGGCGCCTTCGAACGTGTACGTCGCCTGCGGCAAGCCGCGGAACGCGTCGCGCACGGCGGTTCCCGCCGCACTCGCGCTTTCGAGCGTCACGATATCCACGTGCGGATGCCGGTCGAGGAAACGGATCAGCTCACCGGCGGCATAACCGGCTGCGCCGACGATGTGGACGCGCGTCATGGCAACTCTCTTTCGAGCGCGCCGAGTTCATCCCGGCTCGACGCGATTGCTGCCGCGACGGCAGCCGGCGCGGTCGAACCGCTCGTCTTTTTGGCCTTCACGGAAGCGCCCGCATCGAGGGGAACGTCGAGTTTCGAATCCCCTGCGGCCGCACGGACGCGCTCGAGCTCTTCGTGCGTAAAACCATCGTCGCGCGCTGCCGCTACTGCTTCCCCCACCGTGCGGTGCGCGGCACGCGCCGTCATCCCGCGTGCGATGAGGGCGTCGGCGACATCGGTTGCGACGGTGAAGCCGCGCGCGGCGTCGCCGTTCATGCGATCGGCGTCGAAGTGCAAATAGGATAGCGACGTCTCGAATGCGGCCAAGACGGAAAGCCCTCGCTCGGTACCGTCGAGCACGAGCGCTTTCGTTTCTTGCAGATCCTTGTGATACGAGAGCGCGACGCCTTTGAGCGTGCCGAGGGCAGCGCTCAGCGTGCCGACGCCGCGCGCTGCGGCCGCGCGAATCAGCTCGAACGGATCGGGATTGCGCTTTTGCGGCATGAGGCTCGAGCCCGTCGATGCGGCGTCGTCAAGCCGAGCGTAGCCGAACGCCGGCGTCGACCACACGATCAGCTCTTCGCAGGGACGCGACGCAGCCAAGAGTGCGCGAGCAATCGCGTCGAGCAAATCCAAGGCGACGTCGCGATCGCCGACGCTGTCGAGCGCGTTGCGCGACGGTGCGTCGAAACCGAGCTCCCGTGCGGCGGCGGCGCGATCGAGCGGCAGCGAGCTCCCGGCCAACGCGCCCGAACCGAGCGGACACGATGCTCGTGCGTCTTGTGCGACGCGCGCGAAGCGCCGCGCCGCGCGCGCGAACGGCTCGCTGGCGGCGTGCAGCCAAAACGCGAGCAGGATCGGCTGCGCCGGCTGCCAGTGCGTCGTTCCCGCGAGCACCGTTTCTTGCTCGAGCGCGGGCGAGGCGAGGTCGAGAAAGCGGCGCGCGATCGCGATGCACGACCGCGCGGCACGCTGCGCACGATCGCGGGCGTAGAGGACGAGCGTCGTCGCGACTTGGTCGTTGCGCGAGCGGCCAGCATGCAGCGCCTCGCCGGTCGCCGCCGGTACGAGCTCGCGCACGCGCGCGTCGATCGCGCCGTGAATGTCCTCATAGCCGCCGCGACGCGCGTGATCCGCGAACGTGTCGCGCGCGATTTCTTCGGCGATACGGTCGAGCGCGCCGTACAGCGCGGACGCTTGCTCTTTGGTGATGAGGCTGCCGCCGAGCTGCGCGGTCACGTGCGCGTGCGAGCAGCGCACGTCGAAGGGCGCGAGCGGCAAGTCATCTTCGAGAGAAGCGCCAAACGCGAGCAGCCGGGGATCCGGCGGTTGTGCGAAACGGCCGCCCCACTGCAGATGTTGGGCGACGCCGGCGTCGCTCACACCGGCGCCGACCGCGCTTGCTCGACTTTGCTGGCGCCGGCAGCGATCGGCAATCCGACGATCTCGATGAATCCCGTTGCGGCGTCGTGCTTGAACGTGTCGCCCGCGCCGTAGGTCGCGAGATGCTCGTCGTAAAGTGCGAACGGCGAGCGCGAGCCGTTAACGACAGCTTGTCCGTGGAAAAGCGACAAGCGCACCGCCCCGGTCATGCGCAAAGCCAGATGCAAATTGAAGGCGTTGAGCGCGCCGCGCAGCGGCGACGACCACTGGCCGTCATAAATCAGCTCGGCGTAACGCTGGTCGAGCAGCGCCTTCAGGCGCAGTTCGTCGCGCGTGAGCACGAGGCGCTCGAGCGCTTTGTTCGCCGCGATCAGCGTCAGGCTGCCGGGGCATTCGTACACTTCCCGCGACTTGAGGCCGACGACGCGATCTTCTATCACGTCGAGCCGGCCGACGCCGTGGCTTCCGGCAACGGCGTTGAGCTCGGCCATCATCTTCGCGCCGCTCGAGCGCTCGAAGCTCGGCACGCCTTCTTCGAAATCGATAACGATCTCGTCCGGCGCATTCGGCTGATGCGCGGCGGATTTCGTCCAGGCGAACGCTTCTTCGGGCGGCGCGTTCCACGGATTTTCGAGCACGCCCGCTTCGATCGAGCGACCCCACAGGTTGGCGTCGACCGAAAACGGCTTATCGAGCGTATGTGGAATCGGCACGCCGTGCGCTTTTGCGTACGCGATTGCGTCGGGCCGCGACATCGGCTCGTCGCGCAGCGGCGCGATGCATTTGAGGTGCGGTGCGCGAGCGCGCACGCCGACCTCGATGCGCACCTGATCGTTGCCTTTGCCGGTGCAGCCGTGCGCGACGGCGTCGGCGCGATATTCTTCCGCCGTTTCGACGAGCAGATCGGCGAGCAACGGACGTGAAAGCGACGCTGAGAGCGGATAGACGCCTTCGTATAATGCATTGGCGCGCAGCGCGTCTTGACAATAGTCGCGGACGAATCGCTCGCGCACGTCCAGGAGCACGGCCTCTTTCGCGCCGAGCGAGATGGCCTTGCGGCGTACGCCTTCCAGCGCTGCGGCCGCGGCTTCACCGGCGACGTGGTCGCTTTCGCCAAGATCGGCCGTCATCGCGATCACTTCATGACCGGCGACGATCAGTTTCTTGAGGAGAACGGACGTATCGAGTCCGCCGGAGTACGCGAGGACGACGCGGCTCATTCGGTGCCTTTCATGTCGAGAAATCGTTGGGTTAGCATCGGCAGCTGTTCCGGATTGGCAATCGCGACGAAGACTGTATCGTCGCCTGCGATCGTGCCGAGCACTTCGTTCCATTCGGCCGCATCGATCGCGGACGCCAACATCATTGCGCTGCCGGGTAGCGTGCGCAACACGATGAGATTGCCCGAGCCTTTGATGCTCGACGCAAGCTCTGCGACGACGCGATGCAGGCGGCTGCTATACGTCGGCCCCGCCGCGGGCTCGACATATTTGAATTGCTGACCGTTTCCATTGCGCAGCGGCACTTTCATCAGACCCAGCTCCTTGATGTCGCGCGAAACCGTCGCCTGCGTAACTTCGTAGCCTTGCTGTTCCAGCAGGTGAGCGAGCTCTTCTTGCGATCGTATCGGCCTCGCGGCAATGAGGGATAGGATCGCCCTCTGACGCTTTGTTTTCATTAGCTATGTCATCCCGAGCGTAGGCGCCCTTCGTCTCGCTTCGCTCGCTCAGGACAAGCTCCGCGCCGTAGTCGAGGGACAGCGGAAATCATAGCTCAAACCCTTTTAAATCCGTCAGCAGCGCCAGCAGCAGCGCTTTTTGCGCGTGCAAGCGGTTTTCGGCTTGATCGAAGACGACGCTCTGAATCCCGTCCATCACGTCGTCGGTGACTTCCTCACCGCGATGTGCCGGCAAGCAGTGCATGAAGATCGCGTGGGAGGCGGCGGAACGCATCAACTTCGCGTTGACTTGATAGCCGAGCAACGCGGCGGCGTTGCGTTCTGCGAATTGTTCGTCGCCCATTGAGGTCCACACGTCGGTGTAGACGACGTCGACTTCTTTGACCGCGCGAACCGGACTGGAGAAGGCACGTGCGGTGACATTGTGAGCGCCGCCGAGCTCCATCAAGTGCGAGAGAAATGCATCGGATGGGCGATGCGTATGCGGGCAGCCGAAGGTAATCGAGACGCCGGCCAGAGCTGCGGCTTCAGCGAGCGAC
>JBOHTT010000405.1:0-16057 GCA_050733775.1 Vulcanimicrobiaceae bacterium | reverse complement strand
TTCTCACTGCGCACAAAGTCGTCGTCGGATTCTCGATTACGTATCTCATTCGAGGCCAGCGCGAATTTGGACTCACCTACATCAACGTCGTCGATCAGAACGTCACGCTCTTTCATCACCGTGACGGCACGTTCAACGTCAAATCCATTTCGATGGGCAAGGCGAGTAAGAAGAAAGCGCCGCCCTGGAACGTGCGCGTCGACATAAGCAACGGCTCCGTCGCGATGATCGACGAGTTCAGCGCACCGCCGAAGGTTCGGCGCGAAAGCGTCGTCGCGATTAAGATGCATGGTACGATCTCCCCGGAGCAGCCGTCATCGTACGTCGCGAGCATGGCGCTCGACGTCGCGAACCAGCGCTACCCGATCACCGGCAACGGTGAGTTCAATTCGGCGGCCGGATATGAGTCGCAACATTGGAGCGCAAAAAGGATTCCCATCGCGCTCCTGGTCGACTTCGGGTTGCCGACGCGCGCGCTGAACGTGAACAACGGCGAGCTGCGAAATCTCGACGTCCGCGCATTCGGCTTAGCCGACAAAAGCGGCACGTTGCAAACGCATCTCGGCGGCCACGTCGATCTGGAAGGCGTCATCGTCACGGCCGCCGGTCTGGCCAAACCGCTGCGCGATCTGCACGGCCCAATTGCAATCGCAGACGACGCAATCACGTTCCCGCAAATGACGGCCACGATCGCCGGCGTTCCGCTCTTCGCGGCAGGCGGTGTCTACGATTTTTCCGCGCCCACCGTGCGCATCGGCGCTCGGATCTCGGCGCAGCTAGGCCGATTGCGTGCGTTTAGCCCGGCCTTCGCATCGCGTCCGGTAAGCGGGCCGTTCAACGCGCAAGTACTCGCGATCGGACCCGCAACCAAGCCCGTCGTGTTCGCTGCATTCTCGTCACCGCAGCTCGCGTATGACAAGATCGTGATCGTGCAGCCGCACGGGTTGATCGCGATGCAGGGTGCGGACGTCACGATTCTCGATGCCGCGCTCAAATACGGCCCGCTGCAATTGGGCGCGCGCGGCACGGTGACGCTTGCGAAAGATCCGGTCACCACGCTCGTCGCGAACGTTTCTGGCCCGTCGGACGGCATTCCGTACGCCGCGCAAGTCGTGCCGCACATGCCGCTGCGCGGCGTCGCGGTGATAACGGGAGCAGGACGCAAATTGAATCTTGCCGGCGTGGTCGACGGCGCGAACAACGTGCAGCGCCTTGCGGGCATTGCGAACGTTGCGGGCAACGGTACCGGCACGGCGGGACCGATCTCGATCGACGGTCCGGGCAACTCATCGCTTCTCGTCAGCGTCGCCCTCGACCGTCCACACGACACCGCTACCATTATTGCTGCCACTCACCAGTTTTCGGTGCGGGCTGCACCGCTCGTGACGCTCCCGGGACTGCACGTTCCGCGCATGCCGGCGATTAGCGGCACGCTCGACGCCGGCGCGGTCGCATTCCAGAAAGGCAAAGGTCTCGACTATCTCGGCGGCAACGTCGGTGTGTACGGCGCGAATTATAACGGTATGTCGCTCGATCGATTGCTCGCAATAGGCGAGATGGCGCGCAACCAAATTTCCGCGGTCGCCGATGTCCAGAGCGATGCCGCGAGCTTCCGTAAGATGGGCGTGCCGATCACTGCCGGCCGCGTTGAGGCGGTTGCCGACGTCGGCGGATCGCTGAAATCCCCGAGCGCAAACGTGTCGGCGTTGCTCGACGGCGGAAAGGTCGCCAAAGCATCGGTCTTCGGAAACGTCGCGCTCGCGTATGACGGCGGCAACAAGCTCGCGTTGCTGCATTCATCGGTCTCGGTCGGTGGCGGCTTCGCCTCGGCAAACGGCACCATCACCGACGTGCGTTCGGGTTCGCCGCACTACGACATCAGCGCGCAGATGCGCGAGGCCGATCTCGCGGTTCTCACGACTGCCTTCGGCGTGAAGCTGCCTTATCCGGAAGGACGAATCGAAGCCAACGCGCACGTGCGCGGATCCGGAAAGTCGCCTAGTGTCGTCGGCGACATGTCGATTCCTGAAGCTTCCGTCAACATGCTGGCGTTCCAAGCACAGACGGCCTTTAGCGGGGATGCCTCTCATATCGTGACGCACGACGGCAAGATCGTCTTCGGCTCGACGCAGCTGACTTTTGCAGCCGACGTCGGCAAAACGTCGAAGTCCATGACGCTCGCGAGCCGTCACGTCGATCTTTCGGACTTCAACGATTACTTTCCGGCCGCCGAGACTCTCGGAGGACAAGGAGCGCTTTCAGCGCGTCTCTCGCAGAGCGGAAGCGCAATTAGCACTCGGGGCACCGTTGCGATTACGGGAACGCGCTTTCGCCGATTCGATCTCGGCAACACATACGCAACGTGGGACACGGCGGGATCGCAGATCAATGCAAACGGCTTCGTTGCCGGTCCGGGCGGCGTGCTCAAGATTGCAGGCACGGAGCGCGAAAAAACGTTGAATGCGACAGCCAGCGTCCGCGACATGCAGCTCGGTACGTGGCTGTCGGCGGCGGGCATCAATGCGCCTATTCTCGGACGCGTCGACGCGGACGCAACGGCGCACGGACCCATTCGCAACCTCACAATGTCTGCGAACGCAGCCCTCACGGGCGGCCTCATCAATCAAATTCCGGTGCAGCGCTTGACGTTGTCGATGACGGCAGCCAACGGCCGCGGCCGTCTCGTCGCAGCTAACTTTGAGATTCCGTATCTGAGCGCGACCGCATCCGGCACGTTCGGATTCTCGCCGCACGCACCCGTCGATCTCACGATGCACGCGAACAGCCCCGATATCGGCATGTTAGCGAAGACGGTCACGCGCAAGCCTTCGCCGTTCGGGGGCGCCGTCGATACCACGCTGCACGCAACCGGGCAGCCCAACGCTCTGGCGCTGGACGACGTCATCGATGCCTCGCGGCTCTCGAAAGACAAATTCGTTATCCCGCACGCACACGCGGAGATTGCGATGAAACCCGGCTCGCTGGACGTACGTGGCGGCAATATCGCATTCGAGAAAGGCAATGCTACGTTTTCTGCGCACGTGCCGTTGTCGATCGGGCACTTGGCCTTCCACGGATCGTCGACCGGTTCCGCGCTTCCAATCAACGGGGAAATTCTCGCCGATCACGTCGACCTCGCACAGTTCGCAACGCTGATGCCGAAAGACACGAAGGTCGGCGGCACGCTCGTGGGACAGATTGCGCTCAGCGGTACCGATGAGGATCCACGTTTCGACGGTGCGCTCGCTCTCGGAGGCGGTTTCTTCTCATCGTCGCAAGAGAAGGATCCGTTCAGCGACGGAACTGCCGTGTTGGCGCTGGACGGCAGCCACGTCACGCTCGACAGCGCGCATTTCACCGTCGGTAAGAAAGGCTCCATCGACAGCCACGGTACGTTCGTCGTGCCGAATATGCGGGATCCGCTGCACGCGCTGTCGTTCAACGTCGTTACCGCGTTTTCTCAAGCCAATTTCAATCTGCCGAAATATCTCGACGGTCAGCTTGACGGCACGCTGACCGCGAGCAAAACGCCGCAAGGCGAGCCGCTATTCGCCGGAAACGTCACCGTCTCGCATACGCGCATCCCCGCAGCCGGCATCGTCGCGCTCGCACTTGCGAAGCCGTCCGGCAAACCCCCGCCGGCGATCGGGATGAACTTGAAGGTCACCGTCGGTCCCGACGTTCGCTTGCAAGGCGACGGCGTCAACGTCGGCGCCGCCGGGAGCATCGCGATGAGCGGCTCGCTGGCGAAACCGGTACTAGAAGGCACGATCAAATCCACCGGCGGCACCGTGAATCTCTATCGCGATTTCACGATCGATGCTGCGGACGTCGTCTTCAACGGCACGGGAATCATTCCGGACGTCAACGCGAGGGCGACGACGTTCTTGCCGCAACCGCCGACTGACGTGAAACTGCGCGTATCGGGCCCCGCGACGCACATGAATTTGCAATTGACCTCGAATCCGCCCCACGATAAGGGACAAATCATCGCACTGATGATCGGCGGACCGGGTTTAGCCGGACTGAACGGTTTGCAAACGGCGCAAGGTTCGACACCCTCGTTCCTGCAAGGCATCGGGCAAGGCGCCGTCAACGGAATGTTTGCAAAAGCCGTGATGGAGCCGCTCAGCACGGGGCTCGGATCGGCCCTCGGTATGCAAAACGTGCAGTTCAACTACGACGTCGTGGGCCAAGGCGGGTTTTCCGCACTCCTCAGCCGGCGACTCGGCCCCAACATGTCGCTGCGCTTTGGGCAAACGTACGGCTTCCCGTCGCGCACGACGATCGGACTTCACGATCAGTTGAACAAGGATAGCGCCGCCGGCTTCTCGCTGTTCAGCACGTACGGAATGCAAGGTCTTGGCTACTATTCGCCCTATTTGACCTCGCAGCCAGGCTCGAACATCTCGCTACAAGCAGAGCAGCCCGCCGCCGGTACACAGGGCTTCGGGCTGCACTATACGAGGTATTTCGGAAAGTAGCGGGTTAGCGCGCCTGCCGGTGTCCGCTCGAGACCGAGTTGTTCAGACGTATTGTGATCTGCGAACCGGCGGGGATGTCGATGTTGGTCGACGTGTTCTTCGCGAGCAATGCGCCGCCCGCGAGGCCGACGAGTCCGCCGAGATTCGTGCCGATCGCCTTGCCGACGATGTTGCCGACGATCATGCCGCCGAGCACTTGTCCCGCAGCTTGGCCGTAATTGACCTGCGTCTTCTGCTGCACCGATTCGACGGTTCCGCTGAGCCCAGACCGAGATCCGTCCGGGAATCGAATCGAATCGAAATTGAGCTTGACGTGCGCTTTGCGGCCGATGTTGGCGCGATCGACTTGCGAGAGATGACCGTAGATTCGCGAGCCGCCCGAGGTCACTACCGTGAAGCGCTGGCCGTCCTGCGCCGTCTTCGTGTTGATCTCTTGCTGGATGGTCCCGCTGATCGTCGAACCGGCCGGCAACGAATATTGCGCGGAAGCGATGAGCGGCGTGCCGATCAGCGCGAGGCTGAGTCCGAGTGCGGTGATTCGTGCGTTCATGTTCCTCCTGGAGACCGAGCCCTTGCCCGGCTGCTCTCTTGCCGTTAGCGTGCCCGGCGCCCTATAGGTGTTAAACGTCCCCAGGATCGAGGCGGGTTCTGCTGCTCCTCGGATTCTCATGGGCGATGACGGGGTCGAACCGCCGACCTTCTCCGTGTAAAGGAGCTGCTCTCCCAACTGAGCTAATCGCCCGCTCGTGGAGGGTTAGATGACCTTCGAAGAGTTCTTTCCACGCTATCTCGAGGCGCACTCGAAGCCGGCCACGCGCTACGTGCACGCGGCAGGCCTACTCGCGGGACTGGGAATCGGCGCGGCCGGCATCGCAAAGGCCAATCCGAAATTAGTGCTCTTGGGTTTGGCGACCGGCTACATTCCGGCGTTCTGCTCACACTGGTTCATCGAAGGGAATCAACCCAAGACGTTCGGCAATCCCGTCCTTTCGTTTCGAAGCGATTTCGTGATGGTCTACCGGCTGCTCACTGGGACACTTCAAAACCGCTGACGTAACGCGGCTCCGCCTCGCGCTCGTTCACCTTGTCCAGGTGTGCGCTGCGTGGTGGGTTTTCTAAAACGGCAGAAATGAAGCGCGACAGCTCTGCGTCATCGCCTTCCGCGTCGATCTCGACGGCGCCACTCGGTAGATTACGCACGGTGCCCGCGACCTCGAAGCGGGCAGCGATTTTCATCACGGTGTAGCGGAAGCCAACGCCCTGCACGCGGCCATTGACTTCAAGCACGACTCTCTTCACCTTTTCGCCGCTACTCGGTGGTTCGACTCCGGCGCATTTCATGCGCCTCCGCTCACCATGACAATGATTACGCTTTCACCTCGGCGCGGGCGAGTTTTGCCGCGCGCGATAGCATCCCGCTATCGCCCGAATAACCGATAACCGTGTACCCCAGCGACACACAGTCGTTGGCGAATGCAGCGTCGTGAATTTGAATGCCGGCCTGTTTGCCGTGCTTCTTCGCAACGCGCGGAATACTGGCGATGGCGTCTTTGTACGCCGGGCTCATCTTGGACCAGTTCATCGGCCATTCGTTCATCGTGAGTGCGAGGTCGTTCGGCCCGACGAACAGCACGTCCACGCCCTCGACGGACGCGATCTCGTCAGCCGCTCGCGCCGCTTCCGGCGTTTCGATTTGCACCATGAGCAGCGTCTCTTCGTTTGCCCGCGGACGATAGGCGCCCATATCGGTGCCGAACGCGACGGGTGCTCGAATGCCGCCGCAACTGCGCCCTCCTAGCGGCGGATATTTCGCATCGCGAACCGCAGCCTCGGCCTGCTCGCGCGTATTCACCACCGGCACCAAGACGCCGTACGCACCCATGTCGAGCGCCTGCTGAATCAGCGAGGACTCGTTCCAAATCACGCGCACGAACGGTACGCATTGCGCGGCGCGGCACGCGTTGATCAGGTTGATGACGGCGTTGCCGGCAACCGGTCCGTGCTCGGTGTCCACCATCAGCCAATCGAAACCCGCCGAAGCCATGATCTCGGCGGATAGCGGGCTCTCGAAGGCGAGCCACGAACCGACGCTCACCCCTCCCGCCTTCAATTTATTTTTGACGTTGTTTTCTCGCACACCGCAGTCTCTGCGTTTACTCGGGCCGTTCCTTGTTGCCGCCTGCGCTTCAGTAGCCGCGGCAGCGTCGCTTCCGGCACCGCTCGCACCACCGCCGCCCTTTCCGCAAATCGTCGCGCAGTCGGAAGAGACGGAATTCGTCGCGCCGGGCGTTACGCGGGCCGATTACCGGCTTGCCACAAAAGTTGGACCGCTTGCCGTCGAGGTCGTCACCGTCGATCTGCGTCAGCCGAGCACTCGCCTCGGCAGCGTCGTCGCGGCAGATCATCTCATTTCCGACGGCGAGACGATCTCGTCGATGGCGCAGCGCACGCACGCCGTTGCCGGCGTCAACGCGGATTATTTCGACATCGGTCAAACGAACCAGCCGCTGAACATCGTCGTGCAAAACGGGACGTTGTTGCGCACGCCGAGCTCGCGCGTCGCGCTCGACGTCGGTCGCGATCGCACCGTTCACTTCGAAAACTTCACCTTCACGGGCTCCGTGCAACTGCCCGGAGGAACGGTGCCGCTCGAATCGGTGAACGTTTGGCCGCCGCAGCACGGCGCCGTCTTGTTGACCCGCGCGTTCGGCGCGCTTCCGCAACCCACGGACGACACGCAGAATATCAGCCTGGTCTCGCTGGCTGCGCTCGGCGCGCCGGATCAAATTGCGGGGAATTATCGCGTTCTCGGCGTGTATTCGCCGATGGCGGGACCGATCGGCGCGCCGACGCTCGCGCTCGGTCCGGGCGCGCTCGCCGCCGTACCACCGCCCGTTGCCGGCGACGTCGTCACGATCGCCGCGCAAACCGATCCGCCTTTGCAAGAGATCGCGTCTGCGGTCGGTGGTGGGCCGCTGCTCGTTTTCGGCGGCAAACCCTTCGTCGATCCAAACTCACCGGCACCGGAGGAAACGAATCGGCGCTTTCCGCTCAGCGGTGCGGCGTTGACGCCGGACGGCAAGCTGCTGCTCGTCGCCGTCGACGGACGCGAACCCGATGCGTCGGTCGGTTTAACTCGGCCGGAATTCGGCGCACTGATGCGCGGTCTCGGCGCAACCGAAGGCATGGCATTCGATTCCGGCGGTTCGTCGACGCTGGTCGCGCGACGTCTCGGCGATGCAACCGCCACCGTGCTGAACTCACCGTCGGACGGAACGGAACGTCCGGTCGCAGACGGCGTCTTCATCTATAGCGACGCACCGGTGGGTCCGCCCGCGCGCCTCGCGTTGCATCCAGCTCAAATCGAAGCGGTGCGCGGCGCGCACGTTCGCGTGACTGCCGCAATCGTCGATGCGGCGGGGCATCCTTTAGGGCCCGCGCCGGGATTGACGATCGACGCTCTGCGCTCGCAGACCGTCGTCGTGCGTCACGCAGGGCTCGTCGCGGAGCTTCCGGTGCGAGTCATCGACCGCGTCGCGCACCTTCGCATCGAACCGGTGCGCCCCAATCCGGATCCCGGCGGCATCGTACAGTTGCAAGCCCAAGGCACTGACGCGTCGGGGCGCGTCGTCGCAACGGATGGCGCGGTGCGCTGGAACGCCGACGGCGGAACGTTCATCGAACCTGGCTTATACCGTGCCGGAGCGCGCAACGCGACGGTCGTCGCGAGCGTCGCCGAAATGTCTGTGCAGAAATCCGTCGCGGTCGGCCGTCACGAGGTGCGCATGCCCTGGTTTGGTCCCGACGGCGTCAATCTCGATTACGATTTCACCGGCGCGAATCGCTTTGCATTCCACAACGCGACGTATCCGCTGCCCGGCGATCCGCTGAGTTTCAGCATCGACGTCAACGGCGACGGCAGCGGCGTGGCGTTGCGCGCCGCCTTTCGCAACCGCTTCGGCGAACGCACGGCGATCACGCTGGCGAAACGCGTCGATTGGCACGGTTGGCAGCGACGCACGATTGCGCTGCCCGGATTGTTGAATCCGCCGATCACGCTCGTGTCGTTATACGCCGTCAATTCGCTGGGCACGCCGCCGGTGCATGCAGCGGGAACGATCGGCTTGCGCGATCCGGCGGTCATCCTGCCCGGAACGCAATGAACCGCGCGGATGCGTTGCGCACGATTGCGGCGGCATTTGTGCCGGCGCGTTCGATCGGCGTCCCCGTATTCATGTATCATCATGTAAACGATACGCATCCGCGAGCTGCGATGGCCCGCGGTCTCACGCTTCCGACGCACGTCTTCGAAATGCAGCTGCGATGGCTCGCCGAACATCGCGTCACCACGCTCACTGCAGCCGAATTGGTCGATAACGTTCGAGGCGGAGAGGTGCCGGAGAATGCCGTCGTGCTCACGTTTGACGACGGTTACGCAGATATCGCGTCGATCGTCGCGCCGCTGCTCAAACGCTATAATGCGCGCGCCACATTCTTCGTCAACGCCGGAACGATCGGGTTGCGAGGACACGTCACCTTCCGCGAGCTGCGCGCCATGCAGGCGGACGGGAACGAAGTTGGGGCGCACGGCATGCATCATCTGGATCTGGCCTCGCTCGACCGTGAAGGCCAGCTCCACGAAGCCGGCGACTGCATCGAGCGCATCGGGCGGTTCACGGGTGTGAGGCCCGTCAGCTATGCCTACGCCAGCGGCGGGTATAACGCGACCACGCTGGCGCTGATGCCCAGCGTCGGCATCCGTTCAGCCTGGACCGAGCATTCGGGACGGGTTCACGACCTGCGCGATCCCTATCAAATGCCCCGGCTACGAATCGCGCGCGACACCACGATCGCGCAATTCGCGGCCATGGTCGCCCCCCACACCGTGCAATGACCGACAACGACTTCTTCACGAAGCTCGCTCGCCTTACTCCGGTTCTGCTCTTCACGGCCGACTCGCGAGGGTACCTCGAGTTCGTCAACGAGCGGTGGACGCACGTAACCGGTGCGCCGCCGCACGAGCTGCTCGGCGACGGCTGGACGAGGTTCGTGCATCCCGACGATTTGCTGCGGCTGACCCCAGTGTGGCAACACACGGTCCGTCACGGGCGTTCGTTTGCCGAGCAGTCGCGCTTCCTGCGACCTGACGGTACGTATCGTTGGATAGAGATTCGGGCTGAGCCCGAACGAGACGAGCGCGGCGAAATCGTGCGCTGGATCGGAAGCGGCACGGACGTCGACGGCGAGCGTCGCACCGCTCACGAGCAAGCCGAATGGGAGCGTCATCTGATCGCGATGTACGAACGCGAGCATCGCGTCGCGCGCAGCTTCCAAGAGGCGGCGCTGCCGGCCCGTCTTCCGGACGTCCCGGGCTTTCGCTTCGACGCGATGTATGAAGCAAGCCATTCGGAAGCGCTGGTCGGCGGCGATTGGTACGACGCGTTTCCGCTCCCCGACGGGCGTATCGTCGTGTCGATCGGCGACGTCGCGGGCTCCGGCTTGCAGGCGGCTGTAACGATGTCGAACGTTCGTCAGGCGATTCGCGGCATCGCTCACGTGCGCACGGATCCAGCGATGATGCTGCAAGCTGCGGACAACGCGCTCCAAGGGAACGAACCAAACCGCTACGTCACCGCATTCGTCGGCGTGATCGATCCTGTCGCCGCGACATTGTCATACGCCGGCGCCGGCCATCCGCCGCCGTACGTTCGCGATCCGAACGGCGCACTCGACGCGATCGAAAGCGGGGGTCCACCTCTTGGCGTTCCCGGCGTCGACAAGGTGACGACGGTCGTCATCCCGTTTGGTCCTCGATCGATGCTCGTGCTTTATACCGACGGTCTGATCGAATCGACGCACAACGTCATCGAGGGAGACGCGCGGCTGCGCGCAGCGCTTTCGAATCCGATGGTCTTTCGAGCCGATAAACCCGCCGTAGCATTGCGCAACGCGCTGCTCGCCGAAAGGCCGCGCGACGACGTGGCGATTCTTGTCGTGGAGTCGTTGTCCGGTTTTGCTGCGCGGCGCTGGACCTTCGACGTGCGCGATGCCGACGACGCGCGCCGCGTGCGCGAACAAGTTCTTGCAGAGCTGCGCAAAGGAAGTTATCCGCCGAATCGATTACCGTTCGCAGAGCTCATCCTCGCCGAGCTGACGGCAAACGTCTTCCGGCACGCTTCCGGTCCTTCGCAGATCGTGCTCGAGTGGGACGAAGAATGCCCGCCGGTGCTGCACGTCATCGATGTCGGGCCGGGCTTCCACTTCGACGCGAAACCACAGGCCGATCTGCTCGCCGAATCGGGCCGAGGACTGTACTTAGTTTCGTCTCTCGCCGCGGACGTGCAAGTTTTGCAGCGCCAAGACGGCGGCAGCCACGCCCGCGTCGTTTTGAAGAACTAGCTACTCTTTGGCGTAATCTTTGCCGACGATGATCGTGACATCGCGGTCGGCGGCGGGGCCCTGCTCGTCGAGAATTTTGACCGTTGCGAGCTTGAGCTCGTCCTGCAGCACTTTGCCGGTGCCTGCCGGCGCGGTCGGCGCGATGCGAATGACCGTTTTCGCGTATGGCGAGCCGTCGGCCTTAGCAACACCGGCGATGACGAAGCCTTGCTTTTGCAGCGCACCGGCTAGCGTCTTGGCCAAACCCGGAACGCCGCTGCCGTTCTCGACGCGAATACGAATCGTGCTCGGATCGACGTCGGGCATATCGGACGGTGGTGCGAACAAGCTCGCGACGATCTTGGCGCGTTTCGTCTCGTCCGGAATCAGCATGTCGCCGGCATACGCGGTGACCCGGTCGCCTGCGAACGGAATCTGCGTCGCTCGGAGACTGCCGAGGTTGAAATCGGCAAAGGCGTTGGCCACGCTGAGCAACTCTTCCGGCTTGAAATTCGTCATAACGTCGCGGCGCGTCACGTCGACGAGATCGTGCAAATGGGTGAGGTCGTTGAGTTTGTCGTTCTCGAGTTTGGCGAGCACGATGCGAATGACTTGTTGCTGCCGTTTGATACGGCAGGGATCGCTGCATGCGTCCTGACGGAAACGCATGTATGCGACGGCCTGATCGCCGTCCATGTGAATCGGCTTGCCGCCGACAAAATGGATGTGCAAATGCCCCCACGTGTCATCGTAGTTCATCGTCTCGTCGGGAATGACGTCGACGCCGCCGATCGCGTTAACGAGATCTTTGGTCGCGGCGATGCGCAGTACCATGTAGCGATCGAAGTAGCGCCCCGTGGCGACTTGCGGTAAGCCCAGCCACGAACCGATGACCTCGTCCGCTTCTTTAATGCCGCCCACCGCGTACGCCGCGTTGATTTTCTGTTCGCGGCCGCCGAACGTCGCTTCCATATCGCGCGGAACCGAAACGAGACGAATTTGCTTCGCATTGAGATCGAGCGACGCCACCATGATGGTGTCGCTGCGCGCATGCGACGAAAACGGCATATCTTTTTCGTCGTAGTCGTAATCGATGCCGAGCAACAATACCAGCACACGATCCTTGCCGAAGAGCGCCTCCGGTTTCGGCAGCGTCAACGTCGCCGCCTGATGCACGATCTGCGCGACGATGTTCGGACTTTCGTGCTGCAGCGTGTGCGGACGCACGACGAAAGCACCGATGCCGACCGCAATCGCGAAGGCAGCGGTGAACAGCGCAAGCACGGGTAGGGTGAGCCGGCGCAACATTCCCGGCGCACTTCCTACCCGCTTTTCGAGCCTTCCTCTCCTGAAAATGAAAACGAGGAGCGCCGCGGCTGCCTATGGTAGCAACCTGGGAACTTGCTGGGGAAAAAGCGCTTTGCCGTCGCGATCCTCGTCGCGGGCATCACCTTCACGGCCGGAATGGTCCGCGAGACGTTCACGCCGACTCCCTACGGCGGGATTGAAGATGCCGTGGTCGTCGCTCAGAACGCCGTGGAAGTGAAGAAATTGCAAGCGCAAACCCGCAAACGTGCCGCCGCTTTTGCACGCGGTGACTTCGTCGATCCGACAAATCCTCACGGCGATTTGGTCCCCGGTTTGCGCGAGATGCGGCGGCAGTGGAACAAGATGCACGTGCGCTACGAAGATCTGCCGGACGGATCTCGCATCCGCTATTCTACGAGCGACCCCGTCATGGTCGAGGCGCTGCATCAGTGGTTCGTCGCGCGCGCGGTAAACAAAGTCCGTTAAGGCCAGTCGCCGAAGGGGTGCTTCGCCGGATCGTTTGCTTCAGGAAAGGCCGGCCCCGAAAAATCGAGCGGACGCTCGCGCGGGACGCACAGCATGTTGGTTGCGAAGACGTCTTTGAAGACGTTCTCCCGGTTTTCGAGGAAATTCTGCTCGTTGTAGAGCGGCGCAACGTGCCAATACGCGCGATATTTCAGCGCATAGAGCAGTTGAATCAGCGCAGATGAGCGTTCGACGCGATCGTTCTCGAGGTAGAGCGTGGGCCGAAAGCGCTCGAGAAAACGGCGGCCGCCCAGTAAGACGTCGGCTTCCATACCCTCGACGTCGACTTTGACGAGATCCGCTCGCCGCACCCCGAGATAATCGTCGAGGACGATTCGCGGCACTGGCCGTCCTTCGGTAAACGACGACACCTCGATGCCGCCGTAATTTCCCTCAGCGCTATAGTCGATCTCCGGAATCAACACCGTACCGGGCTCCTTCCCGACGGCGGCGTGAATGCAGTCGACGTTGGTGAGATCGTTCAATGCAACGTTTGCGCAGAGCATTTGGAAAATTACGCGCTGGGGCTCGAACGCAAAGACGAAGCCGCCGTCGCCGACGTGTTGCGCAAGGGGAACGGTGTGATCGCCGATGTTTGCGCCGAGGTCGAATACGCAATCGCCTGGGCTGCACAACTGCCGCAGCAATATCAGCTCGTACTCGTGTGCCTCGCCGTAACGCTCCAGCGCTTGACCGATATAGGTGTCGTTGGGGTTGTAGAGGAAGCGACCGTGCCGCGTCGTCGTAAGGCGATTCGTTTCCCTCACGCTGGGTAGTATTGCTTCCGACCGTCCGGACTGCCTGGAGGCCGCATGCGAAGGAACGCTCTCAAGCTCACGCTGAGCGCAGGCGCACTGTTGCTCGCGGTTGCGTGCGTTCCGAACTCGGAAGTACCAAGCGTCGTACAGCCTCCCGGTCAGGCGCCGTCCGGAGGCGCCGGGGCGTTGATCGCCGATCCTGACGCCCTCACGTTAAGCGCGTCGGCGGTGCAGCCGCCGTATGCCACGATCACCGTGTCGCAGCCGGCGACGAACGCCGCGCCCACGATCCTCGCATCGCAATCGACATGCCTGACCAACGGTAACGTCGCGGTGATGAACACGACAACGGCGGGTTCTTCGACGACGTTCGAGCTGCTGGCAATTACGCCGGGGCAGTGCGTGCTCGAGTTCGGCGGCCTCCAAGGCGTGATACTGATCGTCCCAGTTACGGTGACGTCTTAGTTCAGAACGATGATGTCTTTGCCGTTTTCGTCGAACATGAAGCGCGTCGAAAAACGATCTTCCGCTTTTCCATCACTGATCTTGGAATGGATCGTCAAACGGTGCATGTTCTTGCCGCGCCACGGTGACACACCGCCGTACTCGAACTGAACGAGCGGCGTCGCCTGCTGACCCAGCGGCGACAACCGATGACGCTTCACAAGCTCCTCGAAAAGCCGGCGTTGAAATGCGGCCGGCAGCATACGCGCGACGTCGTCGTCTTTCATCCGGACCGCCGCAAGCTCTTCCTGCGCCTTGTTTGCCGGCTGTACCGAACCACCGGAGATAAATTTCACGATCGCGTCCCAATCGTCCGACGCAATACCGACGAACTTCAGGCCGTAACAATCGACAGCTTTTCCGTTGTGATTGACTTTGTTGTGCCAGACCGCCGCACAACGCATGCTGACGATTTTCGTATCGAGCGTCGCGCGGAAATTGACCGGCTTGTCGCCGAGAGGTTTTTGCGTTAGAACGCTCATGCCCTCATCGCTAAGGTCGACCCCGATTGCGGGTTCCCACGTCGTTCCGTCGAGCGTGTACGCCGCTTTGTAAGCGCGCTTCGAGCGCTGATGCTCCCGGCGGTTTGTAGACCGTCCCGAGAACCATCCCATCAACTCCGAAAGCACCGTCGTTTACCTCCAGTGTCTCTGGGTCAAGAATACCACCAACAGCGAGACTTGTCCGCCGGCCGCCACGAGAAAGGGATACTATGCGATTCATCACTGCCGCTTTCGTCGGGATGCTGGTATTCGCAGCACTCGCATTGAGTTCACAAACGCGAGTGACGGCACAGATGCCGCCTGCCACCGCGCCACCGGTGCCGCAAATCGTAACGCCCGATGCCGCAATCGAAGGGACGATCGCGTCGATGAGCACCACAGGGGCAGTGCTGCAAACGCCGGACGGTCAATCGGTCCGCCTTGCCTTGGCGCCGCGTGGTTATCTGCTCGTCGATCCCAGCCCGCAAGCGCTCTCCGCCGGGATGCGCGTTTTCGCGCACGGCTTCCCGCGCAGCGACGGCACCGTGAACGTCGATGAGATCGACGTGCTCGTCCCGCTCAATTTGATGATGGTGACGCCTGCCGCGGCGCAAACGCCGGCGCCGGCCGTGAGTCCGTCGCCTCAGCAGAGCTGACTTTCGAACCCCTCGGACTGCCCAAATGGTCCGCCGCCGAGCCCTCGGCCGTGGGTACCTTAATATTCAATGAGTCCGGCCTCGCGCTCGATACGCCTCAGCGGCTTTACCGCACCGCTTCTCCTGCTGGCCCTGTCGATGCAGTCGAGCGCTGCCAATCAAGTGCCGCTGTTCGCGCAGTACGGCACGCAAGGATTGGCTCTACGTTCGTATAGCGTTCCGATTCATATCGACGTTGCGGTCCACAAACTGATCACGTTTCATGTCGGCCTGAACGGAACCGTGTACTATCGGCGGCCCGGCCGCTTGGCTGCGTCGATTCATGACCTGCCGGAAAAGTACCAACGCGGTTTCGCCGAGCTGGGCACGCCGCGCACGTGGCCCGAAACGTATGACATGCAGGTTATCGGCAAGGAAACGACCGGCGGTCAATGCATGTATCACCTGCGCGGGACGCCCGTGCAGCAAAACGACATCGACTATCTAGTCGCCGACGTAGCCGACGGTGCGCCGATCAAGGCGACCTGGTATCTCAAGGGCGGCGGCACGATCAAGTCGACCTTCGACATGACGAATATCGGCGATTATTCGATGCCGAAGCAGCAGCATTTGGATATCGACGCAGGGGGCAGCAAGGTGCACGCGGACATCACCTACGGCGACTACGATCTCAACGCGGAAGTATCGGACTCACAGTTTTAGCGCGTCAACCGCGATAGACGACCCCGTAGCCGAAATCCGAGACGATCCGGAACGCACCAGTCGCTTCGATGAGCTCGCGTTCCGCCGGCGTATGATAGAGTAGCGTGATCTCGCGGCGTTGCTCTGTGAGATGCGCTAACACAGGCTGCATGATCTCCGCGCGAAACGGATTATAGAGGTAGACGGCGAGTTCTCCCCGCGGAAAACAATACTCGGAAGCGTCGGCCCGCACGAAGCGCACGTCGCGACAACGCAAATCC
>JBOHTT010000404.1:0-8361 GCA_050733775.1 Vulcanimicrobiaceae bacterium | reverse complement strand
GGCGTTCGGACCGCGGCGTCAATCGACGACGAGACGATTGCACGGCAGTTGTACACCGCCGGATTGCAGGATCCCGATCTCGTCATCCGCACCGGCGGCGAGCAGCGCATCTCCAATTTCTTGCTGTATCAGTCCGCGTATGCGGAGTTTTGGTGGACGGAAACGCTGTGGCCGGACTTCGGCGAAGCGGATCTCACGGCAGCTCTCACCGACTACGAACGCCGTCAGCGCCGGTATGGGACGTAAGGCGGCATAGCCGGAGCACTCGTCGTCGGCACCGGCCCAACCGGCCTGACGCTTGCCTTACAACTCGCGCGCTACGGCGTGCCGGTGCGCGTGATCGATGCAGCCTACTCTCCAGCGGCCGAATCGCGCGCTGTCATTGTCCACGCGCGTAGGCTGCAGCTGTTCGAGCGCATGGATGTCGCCGCCCCGGTTTTAGAACGCGGCGTGCGGTATCGCGAAGTCGTCGCCTACAACGATCGCAAACCCGTCGTTCAAGAGCCCGTCGACCTCTTGGGCCTTCCGCAAAGCGAAACGGAAACGATTCTAGGCGAACGCTTGCGTGCGCTCGATGTGAAGATCGAACGCGGCGTCCGTCTCGTGCACTTAGAGCAAGATGCATCGAAGGTTCGCGTGCATTTGCGCGGGTCTGAGGGCGAAAGCGTGGACGACGTCTCGTACGTCGTCGGCTGCGACGGTGCCGAGAGCGTCGTGCGGCACATTCTCGACATTGCCTTCGTCGGCGCGCAACAAGCGGCATCGGTTGCGCTCGCCGACGTCGCCGTCGAGGTCGATCTGCCGCGCGACGCCATTTCCATTTTCCTCGCCGCGGGCAACGTGGCGGCGATGCTGCCGCTCCCCGGCGATATGTGGCGGATTATCCTCGAGCGAGCGGGTGGTTTTGATGAGACCCCGTCACTCGACGATTTTCGTTCTGCGCTGTATCTCAGCGGCGTTCAAGCGAAGAGCTACGGCGAGCCGCGTTGGCTGGCGAAGTACGCGACGACTCGGCGCCGCGTTGCCGCAATGGCGCAGGGACGCGTGTACTTAGCCGGCGATGCCGCACAGGTGCATTCGCCGCTCGGCGCGCTCGGTATGAACGTGGGAATCGCAGATGCAGAGAACCTTGCCTGGAAGTTGGCGCTCACGTATCGCCACGGCGCGTCCGAAACGTTGCTCGGTTCGTACCGCACGGAGCGCGAAGCCGTTGCGATGCGCCTCGCGCGCGTGACTGGTTCGTTCACCGCAGTCACCGCCAATCGCAAACTGGCCGAGCGTTTGCGCGAAGCGTTCGTTGGACCGCCGATTTCCTACACGCGAAGCGCTGCGATTTCTACGGGGCGCACGCCGAATCCGCAGCCTGGCGTCCGCGCGCCCGACGGTGCACTCATTCACGTGGGCGGTGGCGGTCAGGTCAGCATCTTCGCGCTCGCGTCGTCGATGCGATATCTGCTGCTCGTCTTCACATACCGGCGGGACCAGTTCGAGCACGAGCTTCTCGTCGCGCTCGGCCGCTACGCCGACATCGTCGATGCATGCGTGGTAGCCCGCGACGCGACGATCGCCGGCGCACAGTTTCTCGACCCGACCGGCGCCGTGTTTCGAACGTACGGTGCGGAGGGAGAACCGCAGTACGTGCTCATTCGGCCCGACACATTCATTGCCGCGCGCGGCGCGCTCCGGGATTACCATAATCTGCTCGTCCACCTCGAGCAATTGTACGAGGGCGCCGAGGCGCCCGCAGCCGCAGAGCGAAAACCGTAGCCGCTATGGCGTTCTATGCCAAGGCCGGCAAGTTACCGGCGCAGCGGCACACGCAATTCCGCAAGCCTGACGGCGGACTGTATGCAGAAGAGCTGATCTCGACCAAAGGCTTCGAGAGCGTCTACTCGCTCGCATACCATCTGCGCCCGCCGACTGCGACCCTCGAAGTGCGCTCGTGGGATCGCGGGGCCGTGTTGTTCATGCCCAACGATCCGTTGCGCAATCGACACTTTTTTACGGCACGCGAAGAGTCCGAAGGCGACGCGGTCGGTAGCCGCGTTCCGCTCGTCGGCAACGACGACATCTTGATTTCGACCGCAATCGTGACGCAGCAGATGGAATACTTCTTTCGGAATGCGGGCGGCGATGAGTTGATCTTCGTGCATTCCGGCGAAGGCGTGCTCGAGTCACCGCTGGGCGATATCGCCTATCGCGCGCACGATTACGTAATCGTGCCGTGCGGCCTCACGTATCGTTTGCAGCCGCGTTCGACGACGCGGCTATTCGTCGCCGAGTGTACCGGCGCGATCGACATCCCGCCGAAGTTCCGCAATCCGTACGGCCAGCTCAAAGAGCACGCGCCGTATTACGAACGCGATTTTCGTGCGCCGGCTTTACGCGAACCGCACGACGAGCAAGGTGAATTCGAAGTGCGCATCAGCGCGCGCGGGCGCACTGCCGTGCACGTCGTGCAAAATCACCCGTTCGACGTCGTCGGATGGGACGGCTATTGCTATCCGTTCGCGCTGAATGCCGACGATTACGCGCCGGTTACCGGCAAGCTGCATCAGCCGCCGTCGTCCCATCTCGTTTTTGAAGCGGAGGGCGCGGCGTTCATTCTGTTCGCACCGCGGCTCTTCGATTATCATCCGCAAGCCGTTCCGGCACCGTACAATCATGCGAGCGTCGATTGCGACGAGATCATCTATTATGCCAGCGGCAACTTCATGAGCCGTCGCGGCATCGAAGAGCGTTCGGTGACGCTGCACGCTGCGGGCGCCATTCACGGCCCGCAGCCGGGCGCCGTGGAAGCGTCGCTCGGCAAATCCGCGACGGACGAGCTCGCGGTTGCCGTCGACTGCTTCCGGCCGCTGCGCATCGCGCAGCCGGCGTTTGCGATCGAAGACGCCGAGTATTACCGCTCCTGGGTGGCGGTCAAAAAGTAGTGGCCTGAGGGCCACTCAGTCGGGTTTCGGCGTCGCTCCGGGTCCCGGCGGGCCCGGCCGTTGCGGTTGCGGAGCGGCGGCCGGCGGTGCGGTCTGCGTGGACTGGTCGGCGGGTCGCGCGTACGACGGCACCGCGCCCGGAGGTGGTGGCGGGGGATTGCCGAGCGGAGGCGGCGGGCCGGCGACCGGGGCCTGCGGATGCGGCGGCAACAGCCGCACGGCGATTTCTGTGTTTGCCGGAATGCTGACGTCCTGGCGATTGTTTTTGGCGGCGAGATAGCCGCCGGCCGCGCCGAGCGCTCCACCGGCGTTCGTTCCCAGCCACTTGCCGAGAACGTTGCCGGCGATCATCCCACCGAGCGCTCCGAGAACTTCCTTCGCGGCATTGTTCGGCGTCTTCACTTGCACGTGCGTGACTTCGCCGACGACGGGATACAGCGCGCCGCTGGAAAGCTGCAGCGTATCGAACCGGATCAGCACTTCACCGCTCTTGCCTTGTCCCGCATGCTGCACGTCGACGACGCGGCCGTACATCCGGGCGCCGGTGATGAGCTGATCGGTCGAGTTCACGTTGATCAGCGCGATCTGCTCGCCGACCCATGCGTCTTTCGAGCTGAGCGCTTGTGTGAGCGTTCCTTCGAACTGCATGCCCGGCTGCGGCGCATAGGCCGTCGTGGGTTGCGGCGGCCCCTGCTGTGGGACGGGCTGCGCGGCCGCCAGCAGCGGCATGAGGACAAACGAAAGAAGTGCGGCCCAGAATCGAAAACGCATGTACTTCACCTATCAGATTTTAGCGCACCGGTCCTCTTCTTGAACGTTTTCTAACCGGACATCAATTCGGCGGCGAGCCGCCAGCCGTAGGAGAGCAACGGCAGGCCACGCTCGACGAACGTGACGGAGCGTTCGAGGAGGCGGCGCGAGCCCAGCGTCGCGGCCTCCACGTCGTCGTGGATGAGGAAGTGGCGCAGCCTGAAATACGATCCCAGCTCCGTCCCCGTCAGATGCGTAAAGCCCCGCGGCATGCGCCGCAGGGAGTCTTCCTCTTCATCCGGCGGAATAAGGTGCAGTTTCGCGCGCGCGAGCTTGCGGATCACGGTCGCGAAGGCTTTGGGTTCTTCCGCCATTGCAACGCGCCAGCGCTGCAGCAGCATCGGGTGCAGATCGTAGAACGCGAGCGATAGGAACGCGCCCTTCGGCGCGACGTGAATGTAGAGTCCGCCCGGCGTATGACGTCCACCGTCGGGCGAAAGATATGCAGCCGCGTGCGTCTTGTACGGCAGCTTGTTGTTCGAGAATCGCACGTCGCGATAGATGCGGAAGATCGAACGCCGCACGTCGCCGTACACGGGAATCCTCTTGCGCTCAAAACGGTCCGACAGCTCCGTGACGAGCGATTGCATCGGCTGCAAGACGTCGCGTTCGTAGATGTGTTTGCGTGGCGCAAACCACGCGCGATCGTTATGTTTCGCGAGATCGCGTAAAAACCGCAGCCCACTGGGCGGAAAGCCTTCGAAACGTGTCATGGTGAGCGGAGCAACACGCAGTGTTGTGGAGTCGAACCAGAGAGTAGCGGTGGCAAGGTCGAGGCTGTCCTTCGACTCCGCGCCTTCGGCGCTCCGCTCAGGATGACAATGCTGCGCTCGGCAGCCAGCGGATGTCGCTGGGGACGAGCTCGGCGGGCACGCCGTCGATGAGACGAATGCGGCCGGCGGCAGCAGCATCGTTACGCGAGCCCGGCAGAATTACGCCGATCAAGTTGAGCGGATCGCTCGGCGAAAGCGTGACCTCTTCGCCGCTTGCCGCGCTGCGACGGACTGCGCGCATCGCATCGAGTGCTTCCGGCAATGCGAACTGTTCGCCGACGTAGCCTGCGACAAATCGACCGCCGCGAATCTCGCCTTGTGCTTCCATGCGGCGCAGCGTCCACAGAATCTCGCGCCACGGCGGCAGATTGATTTCGCGCGATACCAAATCGCGGAAGACGATACCCCACCGGGCGAGCAGCATTCGTGCCGCACGCTCCGGATCGAGCGCGTGCGTTTCGCTCGTCAGGACCGGCAATCGCGTCCAGCGGCCGCCTGCGGAACGTGGACGTTGGCGCAAGCCTTTCTCGCCGAGACGACGTTTGCTGTCGATGAGCGAGCGCAGCGCATCGAAGCGATCCGCGCTGACGAGCCCCGCAGCGGCAAGCTCCCACAGCGCTTCCTCGATCTCCGCGGGAAGACGGCCCGTCTCGCGCACCATGTCGTTGAAGAACGGCGCGCCGCGCTTGTCGATCGCGGCGAGGACTTCGCGCGCGATATCGGAGAGCGGCGCGCGCTCACCGTCCGCGGCAACGATGATCTCCTCGGCGTGCTCGCGCAAGAAGAATGCAATCGGCGCGAGCCGCGTCGGGCGCACGCGTTTCTTGCGGCCGTCCTCATGCAACGGAGCATCGACGGCAGGATGCGCCGAAAGACGCGCCCACATCACCTCACCGGTGTGGCAAAGCTCGTCCAGAAATTCCGGTTTGTAGCCGGCAACGCGCCGCGGCAGAATTTGCGTTTCCCACCAAATTGCCGGCAGCTCGTAGCCTTCCAGCTGCCGCAACACCTGCAACGTGCCGTCGACGCCGTGCAGGCGCGTGCCTTGCGCAACGTGCTGCCAGCGCAGCAAAAAGCGCATGAAATCCGCCGACGAAACGGGCTCGATCTCGCGGCGCAGCCGTCCCAGCGTCACGCGATGGATGCGCGCGAGCAGCCGGCGATTGCACCATTCTTCCTCATCGGCCGAACGATAGTGTCCGGGCAGCACTTGCCCTTCGCCTTGGAGTTGCGCGAGCGCGATGTCGACCGCGTCGCGCGGGCGCGCAAAGCGCGCGCCGAGCTCGTCGGCCGTGACCGGTCCGAGCACTTCGAGCCATCCGCGCAGCACGTCGGCGAGCGCCGCTTCGGCGCTCTCCGGCAACGCGCGCGACGAGGCGACCGCATCGATGGCCGGCTCGATACGTGCTTCCGGATAGAGCACGCGCGCGAGCTCGAGACGCTCGGCGCACGTCCAGAATTCGCGATTCTCGACGAACAGCGTCGTGGCGCGGCGCTGCGCGACGAGCTCGTCATAGAAATTACGCCACGCCTCGGTCGGCAGCATGACGACGAGCGAGAGCAGCGCGTCGTGCAGCTCGTCGACGTCGCGCACGACCGGCGTCGATTCCGCGACGACCTCGACGATGGCAGCGTGATCGAGGATTCCAACGCCGTCGTCGCCCACAGCGGAGCGCAGCGTGCGGCGAAGCGTCACGGCGCGAGCGCGGCGTTCTTCGAGAGGCGCGTCGTCCAAATACGCATACGGATTCGAATTGAGAATCTCGTGGCAGAACGGCGACGGCTCCGGGGTATCGACGGCGACGGTGCGCAGCTCGCCGCGTTCGAGCCTTCCGAGAATCGCGAGCCACGCGTCGAGATCCATCGCTTCGTGCAGACAATTGTCGATCGTTTCGCGGACGAGCGGATGCTCGGGAATGCGAATCGGTCCGTCGAGATTTTCCGGGCACGCCGCTTGATCCGGAAAAACCGCTGCCATCAGATCTTCGGAGCGCATGCGCAGGAGCTGCGGCGGTACTTTGCGTCCGCCGGTGAAGCGCAGCACCGCGAGTGCACGCATCGCATTCCAGCGCCAGCGCGCAGCGAACATCGGTGCCGGCAGCAGCGCGTGCGTGAGCACGTCTTCGGCGGTCGCCGTCTTCACGAACTCGAAGACGGCGTCGAGCGGAAACGCGTGCTGATCGCTGAGCGAAAGCACGATGCCGTTGTCCGTCGCGGCGGCTTGCAATTCCAAATTGAACGAGCGGCAGAAACGCTTTCGCAGCGCGAGACCCCACGCGCGATTGATGCGCGCGCCGAAGGGCGCGTGCAAGATGAGCTGCATCCCGCCGCCTTCATCGAAGAAACGCTCGGCGACGATCGTCTCTTGCGTTGGAATCGTGCCGAGAACCGCTTTTCCGGCTTGCACGTACGCGATTGCTTGCGCGGCGCCACCAGCATCGAGCGCGCACTCTTCCATCAGCATGCGATGCGCCGCTTCGATGTCGCTTGCGGCGAGCGTGCCGATCTCTTCACGCAGTCGCGCGACGTGCGCCGAAAGCTCGATCGTGCGTCCGAGCCCTTCGCCGTTCCAGAACGGAATCGACGGCGGTGCGCCTTGCGCGTCTTCGACGCGTACGACGCCTTGTTCGACGCGCTTGATGCGCCACGAGGTGGTGCCGAGCAAGAAAATATCGCCGGCCATGCTCTCGACCGCGAAGTCTTCGTCGAGCGAGCCGATCGTCGTGCCGTCGGGCTCGGCGATGACGGCATAGGATGCGACGTCGGGAATCGCGCCGCCGGACGTGATCGCTGCGAGGCGCGCGCCGCGGCGACCGCGCACGATGCCGTTGACTTGATCGCGATGCAAGAACGCGCCGCTGCGGCCGCGCGAGGTCGCAATGCCGTCCGAGAGCATCGCGATGATCTCGTCGAAATCGTGCCGCGGTAAGTCGCGATACGGATAGGCGCTCCGCACGAGCGCGAAGAGATCGTCTTCCCGCCACTCATCGCTTGCCGACGCGGCGACGATCTGTTGCGCGAGAATATCGAGCGGCGACTTGGGAATGCAGATCGCATCGATCTCGCCGGAACGAATCGCGCGCACGAGCGCCGCGCATTCGATTAGCTCGTCACGCGTGAGCGCAAAGAAGACGCCTTTCGGCGTTGCGCCGACCCAGTGGCCCGAACGTCCGACGCGTTGCAGCGCGACCGCGATCGCGCGCGGCGAACCGAGCTGCACGACGAGATCGACGGTGCCGATGTCGATGCCGAGCTCGAGCGATGCCGTTGCCACGACGGCGCGAATCTCACCGGCCTTGAGACGCTGCTCCGCGACGAAGCGCGCAGGCCGCGACAAGCTTCCGTGATGCGGCAGCACGACGTCGGGGCCGAGTCGCTTCGTCAGCGCGAAAGTGACGCGCTCCGCCATGCGGCGCGTGCCGACGAAAATCAGCGTCGTGCGGTGGGCCGCAATCATTTCGCAGATGCGGTTGTAGACGTCGTCCCACATCTCGTTGCTCGCGACGGGACCGAGCTCGTCGTTCGGTACTTCGACGGAGAGCTCCATCGCGCGCCGGTGGCCGATGTCGATGACCGTCGCGTTCGGACTCAGATAGTCGGCGACGGTTTCGATCGGCTTCACCGTCGCAGAGAGACCGATGCGCTGCGGTTTCTTTCCGCCGCTCGACGTCACGAGGCGATCGAGCCGCGCGAGCGTCAAGGCCAAGTGCGAGCCGCGCTTGTCGTCGGCGAGCGCATTAATCTCGTCGACGATGACCGTCCCCACGGAGCGCAGCAATTCGCGCGAGCGCTCGGCGGTGAGGAAGATGAAAAGCGATTCGGGCGTCGTCACCAAGATGTGCGGC
>JBOHTT010000403.1:0-5712 GCA_050733775.1 Vulcanimicrobiaceae bacterium | reverse complement strand
ACATCAGCTCGATGCACTCGGACTCGATTTGCCGCCTGAGGGCATCGATCTCATCGTCACCTGCGATGACGCGCGCGGCGAGATCGACGTCGCGCTCTTCGAGTGCGGTTACCGCTGCGTACAGCGCGTCGCTCGCGAGCGCCCCGAGGCGGACGACGTCGAGACGAGCGTGTTCAAGTGCTTCGTGATACGCAGTGCGCATGCCGGGTGCAGTATAGCATGCTTACATCGCCGAACGCAGCCACGTGTACCAGACGCTCATTCTCGACCAATCTGGCGGCATCGCCCTCATCACGATGAATCGCCCCTCCGTCCTCAACGCGCTCTCCACCGAACTGCTCGCCGAACTGGCTGACGTATTGCGCACGATGGACGCCGATCGCCGCGTTCGG
Organism: Vulcanimicrobiaceae bacterium; assembly: GCA_050733775.1. Classification (GTDB taxonomy): domain Bacteria; phylum Vulcanimicrobiota; class Vulcanimicrobiia; order Vulcanimicrobiales; family Vulcanimicrobiaceae; genus JAFAMS01. Next base: position 5,320 of record JBOHTT010000403.1, on the reverse strand, counting down.
GCCGCGATTCTCACCGGCTCAGGCGAAAAAGCATTCGCCGCCGGCGCCGATATCGCCGAATTCAAACAGATCGACGGCGCTATTGCCGGCGCAGCGTTTGCGCGGAGCGGCCAAGCTATTGTCGCGCAAATCGCACACATGCGGATTCCGGTAATCGCTGCCGTGAACGGATTTGCACTCGGCGGTGGATGCGAGCTCGCGCTCGCATGTGACATTCGAATCGCCTCCGAAAACGCGCGCTTCGGACAGCCCGAAGTGAATCTCGGCTTACTACCCGGGTACGGCGGGACGCAGCGCCTTACGCGTTTGGCCGGAATGGGTGCCGCCATGTACCTATGTTTGTCCGGCGAGATGATCGACGCAGGCGAGGCCTTACGAATCGGGCTCGTGCAGAAGGTGATGCCGCAGGCGTCACTGCTCGATGAGGCACGCCGCTTAGCCGGCGTTATCGCTTCCAAGGCACCGCTCGCGGTCGAAGCTGCAAAGCGCGCGATCGTCGCCGGGGCTGAAGTCCCGCTCGATCGGGGAACGGAAATCGAAGCGCTGCATTTCGGCAGCATGATGACGACTGACGATTTTCGTGAGGGGACCGCGGCATTTCTCGAAAAGCGCAAACCCGCGTTCACGGGCCGTTAGGCTTCCTAGCTCAATATTGGTGCGCGGCGCGAGCCATTTCGTCTTGAATCTGCGGATTGAAACCAATCCATTTTGCGCGTTCTTTTCCGTCCCGACCAATGACGATCATCGTTGGAAAGACACTCACGCCGAAGGCGTCGGAAACTTTCAGATCCGGGTCGAAGGCGACGCGCCGCATCTTGGCCGCCGACGCGTATCGCTTCGCAGTTGCCACCGATTCACCGCCATCGACGCTATAAACGAGCGCATCGGGATGCAGGGCCTTGTAATGCTCGATTAACGGAATCGATTGTTTGCACGGCTCGCACCACGACGCCCAGAAATCGAAGAACACAACGTGTCCGCGCGCAGCAGCCAAATCGAACGTACCTCCGCCCATGAGCGGTACGCGAACCTGCGGCGCCTGCACGACAGCCGAGCGCCCGGTGAAAATGCGCGGACCTAAGAAAAACTTCCAGAGAGCTGCGACGATCAAAAGAACCGCGAAAACGTCGAGCAACTTCGCGAGTAGGGGCGCTCTGGGGGGTGCGCCCGCGGAAGAGGTCTGAGGATCCGAACCGTCCACGGACGCGCCTTCGCCGGACCCGGATGGAACGCCGCCAGTTCCTAGGAGCAGAGGGAGCCTGCGCCGAGTTCACGGGAAACCAGGCCGTACCGCGAAGAAAACCGTGGTATGACCACGATGACGAAGCCCGCGACCGTGACGCTCGACGCACGCTCGCTCCCGGCGGCGCAACGTAGCGCGCATATCTTTGAAGCCTTCGACCGGCTCCCCATCGGCGGAATTCTCGAACTCTCCGACGAGAACGACCCCCGCGCCCTGCGCAACGAATTCGCTCAGTACCGGGCCGGCCGCTTTGCATGGGATGCACGCAATTTAGGGTCGGGTCGCTGGACCGTGCGTCTGGAGCGCATCGACGAGCAAGCCGACGTCGAGACCTTCCTCTCGCATTGCGCGCCTTTCGCAAATGCGCGTCCCGAAACGGTGAAGCAGCTCGCGAATGTTGCCACGGAGCGGCGCTACAAGCACGGTGAAACCGTTTTCGACGAAGGCGAACATTGGCCGTTTCTCGGTTTCGTTCGGGAAGGAAAGCTCGTCTACACGTTGCTCTCTTCGGACGGCAAGACGCAAGCGCTCGGCGAGCGGCTAGTCTTCGATCCAATTAACGAGACCGGGGTCTTCGACGGCGGCGGGGCAACGACGCGAGCGGAAGCACTCACCGACGCGACGATCGTACTCATTCCGAGCGATGCTATAACCACGGCAGTCCGCAGCGACATCGACCTCGCTCTCGGATTTCTCGCTGCCGCATCGCAAGCACGGCGGCGTTCCATCGACACCATTGCCGATCTCGCGTTCGCACACGTGTTGCAGCGCGTCGCAAAATTTTTGCTCTCCTACGCGCCGAACACTGCGGGAATGGCGAGCGGCCTTCCGGGCGTCGAAAATTTATCGCAAGCGCAGATTGCGGCTGCAGCCGGAACCGTACGCGACATGGCCGCTCGAGCGCTTCTGCGTCTGAAGAACGCGAAGGCGGTCGAGTTGGATCGCGGCCGAGTGCGCGCGATCGATCGCGACCGGCTATCGGCCTTCGCACACAACGTTCAGGCGCCGCCCGTCTAACCTAGGAAATTTCGAGCTCTGCCGTCTCCACCATGAGATGCGTGTTCTCGATCGGCTCCGCGGCTTGCGCCTCCGGCGACAGCGAATCGAACGCAGCACGTTTGCTTTGAGCCGCTGCTTCGGTGATTGCGGCCGCCGTTCCAGTTCCGGTTTGGCGCACACCCAACGTTTCTTGACCTTTACGGACCGACGCCAGCGCTACCGATAGGCGATTCTGCAAATCCGCTAACACCACCGCTGCATATTGATCGGCGCCTTCGCGAATCGCTCGCGCGCGCTCTTCTGCTTCCTTCAGAACAACGTCGGCGGTCGTACGCGCCTGCTGCACGATCTCGTGGTTATCGACCATCTGTGCGTGGTGCTCGCTCGCTTCGCTAACGATCGCCTGCGCGCGCTCCTGGGCCTCGCGCAACATACGATCTTTGTCTTTCGCGATCAGCTTCGCGCGGCCGACTTCTTCGGGAAGCGTTGCACGCATTTTCTCGATGAGGTCGAGAACCTTTTCTTCACTTACGATCCTGCGGCGAAACGGCAACAACGTGCTTTCGCGAAGATATTCCTCTAAGCGATCGATCACGCGGTATATTGACATCGGACCTCCTATTTACTCTGAGAGCGTTTGATACGGACTGTGGTACGTCGGGCATTCATCGTCTGAAGCACCGGCTCAGGAACGTACCCGCTCACGTCGCCGCCCAGGACGAAAACCTCTTTGATAAGACTCGATGAGACGAAGCTATACTTTGCATCGGACATCAGAAACATCGTATCGACACCCGATAGCGAACGATTCATCAGCGCCGTTGAAAGCTCCGACTCGAAATCGGACACGACGCGTAAACCCTTCACGATTACGTCGGCACCGACTTGCTGAACGAAATCCGCGAGAAGACCTCGGAAATCCATCACCTCCACATTCGATAGGTCGAGCGTGCATTGCTTGATCATCGCTTGACGCTCTTCCAGCGTGAACATCGGCTCTCGCTTTTGCGGGTTGACCACGACCGCTACGGTAAGCATCTCGAAAACTGCGGCTGCGCGCCGGATGACATCGAGATGCCCGTTGGTCAACGGATCGAATGACCCCGGATACACCGCCTTCGATCCGCCGTTTAAGGTCACTCTTGCTCCTTGGCCGAGGCTCGCAAAAATGCGATGACCACGTCTCCGTATCGCTCCTCCCGGCTGAGCGCGTACCCGGGGGTCTCAGGCGATGCGTGCCCGCTGTGCTCGTACACGATCACGGCGTCCTCGGCGAGCAGATCGCGAGAGCGCAGTGCGTCCGTGGCATTCGCCGGAAAGCCTGCTTCATATGGCGGATCCACAAAGACGATATCGTACTTCCGGCTGAGCCGCGCCACTGCTCGTTCGGCGCGCATGGTGAAAACTTCACACTGCTCGTCTACACCAAGCTCCGATGCCGCTTCGCGCAAGCGTTCCGCCACATTGGCGTTCGCTTCGACGAACGTCACGTGGCTCGCACCGCGCGAGAGTGCCTCAAATCCCAGGGCGCCGCTTCCTGCAAAGAGATCGAGCACGACCGCCTCGTCGATGCTAGCGCCAAGAATCGCGAAAAGCGATTCTTTAACTCGGGCCGGCGTCGGCCGGACTCCGTGTTTGGGTACGTTCGGCAGCCGCCGACTGCGTAACGTCCCTCCCGTCACTCGCAGCGGCGCACACTCCGTGGCATGACGTCAGTGCAACTTCGGCATCGCTTCGAAGCGACCTGGTTTTCCCTGCTCGTCCGCGCCGTCAATGAGCGGGATGATGTCCAGCAATCGATCGATGACCGCCGACGGCGCGGGCAGATAGCTCGGATACGGAAGCCCTGAATGCTCGTGATACCACACGCCTTCGAACCCCGCTTCCATGCTGCCGCGCACGTCCGTTGCAGGATTGTCGCCGACGTACCAGATTCGCGCGTCAGTCGGAAACAGATCTGCGAGCTGCGCGAACGCCTGCGCGGAAGGCTTGGCGACGCCCATCGCGCCGCTCACTAGAAGTGGGCCGTCGTAGTGGATCGCCTCCGCCTTCCTCTCTTGCAGCGGACTCCACCCGTTTGTGAGGACGGCGTATCGAATGCCGCGCGAGCGCAGCTGAGCGAAGAGCTCGTTGGCTCCCGCAAGCGCAACCACGTGATGCGGAACGAGCGCGTAGCAAATCTCTTTGAAGCGACCGGTCAGGCCCGTCGAGGTATGATCTTTGCCGATAGAGTGCACGAACCGCGTAACTGCTTGATCGACCGTGAGCGTGTCCATGCGCATCTCCTGGAGCAGCGTGTCGATCTGCGCCAGACGCGCCATGTCGTTTGCGCCGATTGTGACTCCGATCTCCGAGGCCAGGTCGATGAGCGCAGTGCGCTCCAGCCGGTTGTCGATTGCCAGCGTATGGTCGAAATCGAAGCCGACCGCGATGCGCATACCCCTAACTCGAGATCAGCATGGCCCGAGCAGCGGGGATTGCGTCAACCAAGCGCGCGAGCGGCCGATGTTCGGGCAGCTCCAAAGCTGGGTCGGAGGCGACGATACGGTCCGCCTCCCGCTTGGCTTCGAGGTACACGCTGAAGTCTTGCACGAGGTCCCCAAAGGTTCCGCTCCCTAGGCCGGCCTGCTGGGTACCGGCGATGTCGCCGGCCCGCCGCAGTCGCAGATCCTCCTCGGCAATACGGAAGCCGTCGGTGCTTTGAGAAAGGACTTCGAGGCGGCGCTCCTCCGCCGCATCGGCGGGAGCGACGAGAAGACAATACGACCGCGAAACGCCACGACCGACGCGTCCTCGCAATTGGTGCAGCTGCGCCAACCCGTAGCGGTGCGCGTCCAAGACGACCATGACGGATGCGTTGGGAACGTCGACGCCGACCTCGACGACGGTCGTCGCGATCAGCACATCGGTCTCTCCACGCCCGAATCGCCCCATCGCCGCTTCCTTGTCCCTCGCGGCCATGCGGCCATGGAGAATGTCGACGCGCAGCTCCGCAAGGTCGTCGCGGCGAACGCGTTCCGCTTCGGCGACCGCCGAGGCTCGCGACGTCTCCTCATCTGCCTCGATTGCCGGCGCGAC
>JBOHTT010000402.1:0-7599 GCA_050733775.1 Vulcanimicrobiaceae bacterium | reverse complement strand
CCGGTACAGCTTACGACGCTCGCCGAGTCCGCGACCGGCGAGCGTTTTGGCGATCGCCGAGATCGAACGACCGGAAGCGAGTGCTTCGTCGATGGCGCGATCGAGTGCGTCGTCGGACGGCGCGGATGGGCGCTCGGGCGCATCGATCGTCGTCGGTGCGAGCACGAGTACGATCTCGCCTCGCACGGGCTTACCCAGAGCGGCGAGCACTTCCCCAGCCGTTCCGTGCAAATGCTCTTCGTGCACTTTCGTGAGCTCGCGTGCGAGGAACAGGGGCGTCCGCGGCGCGAGCCGCGCGAGCTCTTCGAGCGTCGCGACGATGCGGTGAGGGGCATCGTACCAGATCGTCGCGACGCCGGCCGCCAGCGCGTGCGTGAAAACATCGCGTCGGCGCCGAGACGTTCGCGGGACGAAACCTTCGAACGCGAACCGATCGAGATCGAATCCGGAGAGAACCGCCGCAACGACGAACGCGGTCGGTCCGGGCAGCACGTCGACCTCGACGCCGGCGCTGCGCGCGTGGCGAACGAGTGCGACGCCGGGATCCGAGACGCCCGGCATTCCCGCATCCGTGACGACGGCGACCTTACCCGTGCGGGCGCGTTCGACGATTGCGTCGAGCGTGCTGCGTGCCGAATACTCGTCGTAGCGCAAGAGAAGCGGCGCCGGAATCTCGAGCGCGCTGAGCAGCCGGCGCGCGACCCGCGTATCTTCGGCGACGATCGCATCGGCCTCGCGCAAGACATCGAGCGCCCGAAGGGTGATGTCGCGGAGGTTGCCGAGCGGCGTTGGAACGAAGGTCAGCCCCATGACGGCCGCTTCGACGCGCGCGAGCCGCGTCATCGAGCTGCGCGGTCACATCCTGGACAGCGGAATTTTCCAGCGAGTCCTCGAGACATTGATGGACTTCGAGGGCGCGAGCTATTCGATCGACGAGGTGCTTCCGGGCGCGCACGTCGACGAGGAAAGCTACGCGCGCCTGACCGTCGAGGCGGCGACCGCCGCAGACCTCGAGCGCCTGCTCGATTATCTGCGCGAAGTCGGCGCCGTGCCGGTGGTCGACACGGATGCGATCACCGAGCTCGCGCCCGGCGACGGCGTTTTGCCCGACGATTTTTACGCAACGACCAATTACGTCACGGAAGTGCGCATCGCCGGCGTGTGGCGTCCGGTGGAAAATCCGGAGATGGATTGCGCGATCCTGATCGAGACGGGCCGGCCGCGCACGATTGCACCCTCCGACGTGCGCGGAGGCGATCCCATCGTCGTCGGTCACACCGGCGTCAAAGTCGATCGCCCCCAGCGTTCGCGCCGTCGTGCCGTCTTCGAATTCATGTCGAGCACGGTATCGAGCGAGAAGCCGAAAGAGCAGCTCATCATCGAGGTTGCGCGGGAATTGCGGCGCACGCTCAAAGAGGGAAAACGCGTTGTCGTCGTCGGCGGTCCTGCGATCGTTCACACCGGCGCTGCGCGCTATTTGGCGGAATTGATTCGCTAAGGCTACGTGAACGCGCTGTTCGCCGGCAATGCGCTCGCGCTCCACGATATCGAGGCGCAGATCTTCGGCACGTCTCTCGGCGTTCGGCTGAGCGATGCCTTTCCGGTGGAAGAAGGCCATTCGCATCACTTGCGAGCCGTGAATCGCATTCGCGCGCTCGGCGGCATCAAACACGCAATGCTCCAAGGTATCTTGCGCGGCGGCATCATGTACGAAGCGTACAAGGCCGAAATTCCCGTCGTATTGGCAGGATCGATTCGCGACGACGGTCCGCTTCCGGAAGTCATCACCGACGCGATCGAAGCTCAGCGCGCGATGCGGCGTTTGGTGCCGCAAATCGGAATGGCGATCATGGTGTGCACGCTCTTGCACTCGATCGCCGTGGGCAATATGCTTCCGGCATCGTGCAAGACGATCTGCGTCGATATCAATCCGGCTAGCGTCACCAAACTCACCGATCGTGGCTCGACGCAAACGATCGGACTCGTGATGGACGCAGCCGGCTTTTTGCGCGAGCTGCGCCAGGCGTTGCAGAGTACGAGTTAGCTCTTAAGGACCGTCCAAATCTGCGTCAGTTTCGGCGCGCGGCCGTACAGCAATAAGCCGATGCGATAGAGCTTTCCGGCTAACGGCACGATCGCCGCGAGGACCGCAATATTGAGTGCGAACGAGAGCGCGACTTGCCACGCCGGCACGTCGCTCATCAGCATTCGTACAAACATGACGAACGGCGAGAGCAGCGGAACGAAGCTCGTGATGACGACCGGTGGTGCGTTGGGGACGTCCGTTCCGAATTGCGCGATCAGCAGCGCGGCGATTGCCGGCAGCGCGAGCGGAAAGGTGACCGATCCGAGCTCCTCCGTCCGCGTGATGAGGGATGCGACCGATGCGAACAGCAGCGAGTATTGGAGAAATCCGATAATGAAGAAGCCGATGAACGCCACGACGATCGGCGGAGTGAGCGCGCCGAGAATCTCGAGCACCGTTTCGGATGCGGCTTGATGCGCGTCGCCGCCTCGGCCGACGAGGGCGAAACCCGCGGCCGACCACACCGCGAGCTGCAGAATTCCGCTCGCGCCCGTTGCCAGAACTTTTCCGGCTAAGAGCGCAGACGGTGGTACCGCCGCAACCAAGAGCTCGGCGATGCGACTCGTTTTTTCCTCAGCTACGGAACTCGTGAGCATTTGGCTATTGATCAGCACGACGATGTACAAAAGCATGACGAGAAAAGTCGCGACGCCGCGAGCAAAGTTCGCGCTTTCGACCGTCGTGTAGCGGCCCCCGACGCCCTCAACGTCGATTGAGGTCGACTTGTAGGTCACGATGCGTTCCGCCGGGATTCCGGCGGCCAGCGCGATGCCGAGTGGTGCGATATCCCGCGCGATGCGCCCGCGGGGAAACGCCGCCGGATCGCGCGCGTACGCGCGCGCCGTGAGTCCGTTTTTTGCGCGCGTCAACACGAGCACGGCAGCCGCTCCATCGTGCTCGCCGAGAAACTCGCGTGTAGGAGGCTGTGGAACGGTGCGCGCATCGAGCACGGCGGTGAGCTCGACGCCATCGTCGCGCCGAAGCAGTGCGGCAGCCGGTCCCGTCAAGGCGGGATCGCCCGCCAACACCATACGTTTCGATGCGCGCTGTTCGGCTTGACCGAATATTGACGGCACGGCGGCGATGAAAAACACGAACGCGACGCCGAGGACCGTTCCAACGATGAACGCGCGCGAGCGAATCCTGCGGACGAGCTCCGCCGAAAAGACGATGCCGACGTCGTCCAAGTCTAGGATGCCTCAGCGCCGATCGCGCGCAGATAGATTTCTTGCAGCGACGGTCCCACGACCACCGTTCGGGTGGGTAGCCCCGTACCGAGCTCGGCGAGCGTGCCGGCGGCGCGCGTCTCGCCGTTGGCGATGATGCAAAAATTCTGGCAAAGCGTCTCGAGCTGCCACATTTGATGGCTGGACAGTACCAGGGTCGTCCCGCGCGCCCGCAACGCCTGGAGCTGACGGATGACGTGCTCGGCGTTGACGGGATCGAGGCCCGAGAACGGCTCGTCGAGGATCAGCAGCTCGGGGTCGTGCGCGGCGGCGCACGCGACCTGCACCTTTTGCTGATTGCCCTTTGAGAGCTCGCTGCAGCGGCGCTCGGCGAGGTCCCCGAGCTCGAGGTCTGCGATCCACTGCCCGGCGGCCGCTGCGGCGCGCGCGGCCGAAAGGCCGTGAAGGCGGCCGAAAAACACGATCTGTTCGCGCACGCGCATGGTCCCGTACAGCCCGCGCTCCTCCGGCAAATAGCCGAAGCGCCGCCGGATGCCGGGGTTTAGCGCGGTACCGTTCCAGCGGATCGATCCGCCGTCGGGCTGGAGAATCCCGAGCACGAGCCGCATCGTCGTCGTCTTTCCGGCGCCGTTCGGCCCGAGCAGCCCGAACGTCGTCCCGTGCTCGACACGGAACGTGACGTCGCGTACGGCGACGGCGGAGCCGAAGGAACGGCGGACGTGCTCGACCTCGAGTGCCATATAAGGAGGCCTCTCCCAGTTGCCGAAGATTTTCCTATGAGACTTGTAACGCGAGCCGATCTTGACGGCTTGACGTGCGCGATCTTGCTATCCGAAGTCGAGAACATCGAAGAAGTCGATTTCGCGCACCCCAAAGACGTTCAAGACGGCAAAGCTACGCTAACGAAAAATGACATCCTGGCGAACCTGCCGTTCGACGAACGTGCCGGTTTGTGGTTCGACCACCACATCAGTCAGGCGGATGCATCGTGGAACGACTTTCACGGCGCCTACGACGTCTCACCGAGCGCCGCGCGCGTTATCGCGAATCACTACAAGTCGCCGAAATTCCATCGCTTCGATGAATTGCTCGAGGCAACCGACAAAATGGATGCCGCCGAGCTGACGCACGAGGACATCGTCGCGCCGAAAGGGTGGATACTGATCGGCTACACGCTCGATCCGCGAACCGGCCTTTCCGATTTCCGTCCCTACTTCAAGCACGTCATGAAGATGGCCCAGTCGAAGCACGCCGACGAAATCCTGAAGGATTCGCAAGTCGCCGAGCGCGTCGCGAAGCTCAGAGAGGAGGAGCAAGCCTTTCTCGCATCGCTCAAAGAATGTTCGCGTGCCGAGGCCAACGTCATCGTGACCGATTTTCGCGGAAAAGACAATTTGCCGCACGGAAATCGTTTCTTGATCTACACGCTCTTCCCGAAGCAAAACGTTTCGATGCGCATTGCCGACGGATTCAACAAGAAATTCGTCAGCATTCAAGTCGGCCACAGCATTCTCAATCGCACGTGTAAGACGAACATCGGCGAGCTGCTGCTCGAGTACGGCGGCGGCGGTCATTTTGGCGCGGGGACTTGCCAGCCTACGCCCGAAGAGGCCGACGGTGTCATCAACAACGTCCTCACCGTCCTCAAGGACAACGGCTAGCAGTTTTATCTCGCTCGACGGCCGCGTCAGCCTCATAACGGGCGGGAGCCGCGGTATTGGAGCGGCTGCTGCATTGGAGCTGGCGAAGGCCGGCTCCGCCGTCGCCTTACTCGATCTCGAAGAAGCCGTAGCTGCCGAAACTGCGCGTGTTATTTCGTCGGAAACCGGCGTTACGGCGCGCGCGTATGCGGCCAACGTGACCGATCGCGACGCGGTTCGGCGCGTCGTGACGAAAGTTGCGGAAGATTTCGGCGGGATCGATCATCTCGTGAATAACGCCGGCATACAGTACGTCAGCCCACTGGATAAGTTTCCGGATGAAAAATGGGATCTCGTGCGATCGATCGATCTGGATGCCGTTTTCTTTTTGACCAAGGTGGTTTGGCCGCATCTCGTATCGCGCAAGCGCGGCCGCATCGTGAACCTTGCCAGCGTGCAAGGCATCATCGCGACGGAATACAAGGCCGCCTACGTCGCATCGAAGCACGGTGTCATCGGGCTGACACAGGCGACCGCGCTCGAGGGTGCGCTGCTTGGAATTACGGCAAACGCCGTCTGCCCCGGCGCGGTACTCACAGACATGGTGAAAAGTCAGGGCCCTTCGCTCAAGAAATCGTACGGCGGCGAGATCAGCGAAGAAGACGCGATGAGGCGCGCGTTTTTGAGCAACATGCCGACGAAGCGGTTCATCATGCCTGAAGAGATCGCGCAGCTCATCACCTATTTGTGTACGGATGCGGCACGCTCCATCACCGGTGCGGCGATCGCCATCGATGGTGGCTGGACGGCGCATTGACAACGGTACATCCGTTTGGTAGGCTACAAAAACGTTACTTAACGCCGCAGAAAGGAGAAGAAATGTTGATTGGTATTCGTCCCGATTTCGTCGGCATGCAACTTCTTTCGCGGGCGCTTTTGGTCGATTCGTAGCGAAACGACGACCGATATGAGCCTCCGCGAAAATCGCCGGAGGCTTTTTTGTGAGCGCGTGATCGCGTAATCACTCTCTGCCTCCGGTGCAAGATCACTTTGCACTTTTTTGAAAGGCAGAAAATGTTCTCGCATGTTCTTTTCGCTCTGGGCGAGGGACGTCGCGAAGCGTTGCTCGACGAAGCGCGGCGCGAGCGTCTCGCTCGCGCGAACAGAGTCATTACACGCAACAGAAAGCGCCGTCTCGCACGAGCGGCCCTGTGGCTCGGCCATTCGCTGGTCGCGCTCGGGGAACGCCTGCACGGTGACGACGAGGCCGGAGTTCCCTTGCAATCTTCCTGACTTTGTGCTACAAAGCCAGGGTGAATCGACACCAGGCTGCCGCCGACTTGGCTGAAGTTCGCCTTCGCCTCGCCGGCGTTCAGCGGTTTCCGGGGTTCTCCGGTGTAGCCACCGCCACCAGCGGCGTTATCGGCTTGCTCGCCGGAGCGGTCCAAGGGACCGTCGCTCCGCATCCGGCTACCGAGCGCGAGCTGCAGACATACCTTGCAATATGGCTGGGCACACTCGCCATTGCGTTGGTGCTCAATTATGGTGCAGTCGGCGTTTGGCTAATCCGGAATCTCGGCCGCCACGCCGTCGAGCAAAGCCGCCTCGCGGCGGTTGCGATTTTACCGTCGATCGTCTTCGGCGGCTCGCTCACCGTTGCGCTGGCGATGGCCGGAGATTGGCAACTGATTCCGGGCGTCTGGTACGGCGCGTACGCCGTCGGATTGTTTGCGACGCGCAGCCTGGTTCCGCAGAGCATTCTCACCGTCGGGGGCGCGTTTGGCGTCGCTTCGTTTGCGTTGTTGCTGCCGTTCTCGCCCGTCGCGCTGTCATGGTGGGTGTTGCCGATCGGCTTCGGCATCGGGCAAATCGTCATCGGCGTCCTCCTCGCGCGCGAGCGGTCCGAGGGCTGGCTGTGAAGCGGTCCCCGCAAGAGGAAGCGCCGTTCGCGTATTCCGGTCTCGAGCGCATCTTTCACGAGCGCGGACGTCTTGCCGTGTGCACGTGTCTGGTTGCGAATGGCGACGGTCTCTCGTTCGTCGATTTGCAAGCCGCGTGCGGGTTGACTGACGGCAACCTGAATCGTCACTTACATGCCCTGCGAGAGCTCGGCGTCGTCGACGCGCGACGTGCTGCCGGCCCGCGCGGGCGTCCTCAAACGATTTATCGCATCACTCGTACCGGCCGTGCGCGTTTCTTGGCGTACGTCGATGAGCTCGAAGCGCTCATCAACGACGTCCACGAGCGGGCAGCGGCAACTCTTCGGAAGGCTTCTGCTACATGATCGCCACGATCACACCGCGTCATATCGCCATCATCATGGATGGGAATCGCCGCTGGGCAAAAACGCGCGGGCTTCCCGTTGCTGAAGGTTACCGGCTCGGCGTGGACTCTTTGCGTCGCACCGTCGAGGCGGCGGCGCGCGCGGGCGTCGAGGTGCTGACGGTCTTTGCGTTCTCGGAAGAAAATTGGTCGCGACCTGCGGATCAAACGCGCACGATCATGGAGCTTTGCCGCTGGGCTGCGGTCGCGCAAATGCAAGACCTCATTCGCGACGGCGTGCGCGTGCGGCTTTGCGGACGCCTCGCTGCGCTTCCCGCCGCAACGCGTGAGGCGCTGAAAAAGCTGTCTGAAACGACGTCCGGCAATTCGAAGATCACGCTCAATATCGCCATCGATTACGGGG
>JBOHTT010000401.1:0-6600 GCA_050733775.1 Vulcanimicrobiaceae bacterium | reverse complement strand
ACCTTGTAGTGTTCGTTTAAGAAATGAAAGCGTTACCGAACTCGAGCTACCATACTGAGCGATGAAACTCGCTGCGCTTGTCGATTGGAGCGATTGCTGAACCAACTGCTGCTGGACAGCGACTTGTTGAATGCTTGGGCTGTTTCCGCCCCCGCCGCCGGAGGGCGTACTCGACCCGCCACCGCCCCCGCCGCACCCCGCAAGCAGCGCAAAAGAAACAATAGCAGCAATTAGCGCTCGTGTACGCAAGAGTAGGTCCCTCCGTCGGACCTGCTCCTACGGCGTCGCTTGGCGGCCAACCTGGGAAAGGTGGGTGTGCTTAACCTCGCCTTTATTAAACCGGCGCCGGTTCGGCCAGCCAGTCCGCGAGGGCAGTGAAGAGCTTTTCCTTTTCGTCGATGCGGAGCGGCACGAGCGGAGGAAGCATGCGCTCCCATTTGTCATTGCGTTCGAAGCGCGATTTGACGGCCTTGACTGCCGGGATCGCGGGATAGGCCGCAATCGTGCTGCGCAGCCAGGCGATGCGCGCTTGCTTCTCTTTATAGTCGGCATCGCCGGCGGACCAGGCCGCTTGCGCTTCGCGCGCCGTCACGTTCACCGTCGCCGAGATGCAGCCGGTGCAGCCTTCGCGCCGCGCTTCGGCGATGTACGCCTCGCTGCCGGGGAACACGGCAAAGCCCGGTAAGCGCTCGCGCAAGGCATGCTGATAGCCGCGGTCGTTCGCGCTGTCTTTCACGCCGACGACGACGCCGGGGAACTCGCGCACCAGCCGTTCGATCAGCTCGACCGAATACCAGAGCGACGTCATCGCGGGAAAGTTGTAGAGGTAGATTTTCGTGCGGCGCAGGTCGGCACGTTCGATCAACCGCGCGACGAATGCGAAGAGCCCGTCGTCCGAAACGTTCTTGTAGTAGAAGGGCGGCAGCACGAGCGCACCCGCGAAGCCGCACGCTTGCGCGTGCTTGGTGAGGCGAATCGCGTCGTCGACTGCGGGCGCACCGGTCCCGACCATCATCGCGTTCATCGGCAGATCGCTCGAGGCCACGGCTTCCATGAGATCCCAGCGATCGGCAAGCGCAATCGAGTTCGCTTCGCCGGTCGTGCCGAGGACGTTGATCCCGTCGCAGCCGTTCTCGAGCAGGTGCGTGCAGTGCGCGACGAAGCGCGCGTGATGCGGCTTCGAGCGCCGGTCGAACGGGGTGAGCGCCGCGGCGAGAATGCCGCCGAGTCCCTGGGCCATGACTATACCTCCACGATGCGGCAGCGTTCGATTGGCAGTTCGAGCATCACTTCCGAGCCGATCGGGTGGTCGATCGACGGATCGGTCAGCGCCCGGATCTGCATCCCGCCGGCGGCTTCAATGAGATAATCGCGCGCCTCGCCGAGATAGGTCTGCCGCACGACGCGCCCCGGCACGCAGTTGGGGCCCGGCACTGCGCCGTTGCGCGGGCTGAGCACAACGTGATGCGGACGGATGCAGACGACGGCCTTGGCGCCGGCGCTCAGATCGACGGCACTCGCGGCACGGAAGCTCGCGCCGCCGCAGTCGACCGTGCCCTTCCCGACGAGACTGCCTTCGAGCACGTTCATGCGCCCGATGAAGGCCGCGGCGAACGCCGTGCGCGGCGTCTCGTAGATCTCGTGCGGCGTGCCGACTTGCTCGACGCGGCCTTGGTGCATGATCGCGATGCGATCCGCCGTGACCATAGCTTCGGCTTGGTCGTGGGTCACGTACACCATCGTGATGCCGGTTGTGTCGTGCAAGCGGCGAATTTCGAAGCGCATCTGCTCGCGCAGATTTGCATCGAGATTGGAGAGCGGCTCGTCGAGCAGCAGAATGTCCGGCTCGACCACGGTCGCGCGCGCCAGCGCGACGCGTTGCTGCTGCCCTCCGGATAGCTCGGACGGATATCGCTCTGCGAGGTGACCGAGATGCACGGATTCCAGCGCGCGCTGCACGCGTTCCCGAATTTGCTCGCGCGGGAGCCGGCGAACGTTCAGGCCGTAGGCGACGTTCTCGAAAACCGTCATGTGCGGCCAGACCGCGTAACTTTGGAAGATCAGCGACATGTGGCGATCTTCCGGCGGTACGACGCCGGAAGCGCTCGAGAGCACGCGATCGCCGACGCGGATCTCGCCTTCATCGGGTTTGAGAAAACCCGCAAGCAGTGAAAGCGTCGTCGTCTTGCCGCATCCGGACGGCCCGAGCAATGCCATCACTTCGCCGTTGTTGACGGTAAGCTCGACGCCGTCGACGGCGTACACCTCGCCGAAGCGTTTGCGCAATCCGCTGATCTTGATCTCTGCCATCTACGCGGGCTGCGCTTCCGCTTCGATCAGGCTGCGGCCGAGGAAGCGATACAGCAGAAAGACGATGACAAACGTGATGGCGAGGATCAAGATTCCCATGGTGGAGAGCGCCTCAAAGTTGCCCGCGTCGCTGAAATCGAAGATGACCGTCGACATCACCGCCGTGCCGGGCGTAAAAAGGAAGATCGCGCACGAAAGTTCCCGGAGCGCCGGAATGAATGCGAGCAGCCACGCCGACAGAATGCCGGTGCGGAGCAGCGGCAGCGTGACCGTGCGGATCGAACGCAAGCGGCCAGCGCCGAGCGTTCGCGCCGCAAACTCCAGATCCGCCGAGAGCGTTTGCAGTGCCGTCGTAAAGTTCGAGTACGCGATCGGCAAGAAGCGCGTCGCAAATGCGACGATCAAGATCCACGCTGTTCCGTACAGCATCAGCGGTTTTCGCGAGAACGCCGCAAAGAAGCCGATCGCGAGGATGATGCCGGGGACGACGTACGGCGCCATGCAGATAAAGGAAAGAATCTGCGCGCCGCCGACCAGTTCGCGCTGCACGGCAAAGCCGATGATGACCGCGATGATTACGGCGATCGTCGCGGCCGCAAAGGCGTACGTCAGCGAATGCGCGATCGCATTTCTCGTTTCGGGGTTGTCGAGGATCGCCCACTTATACCAGTAGAGCGTCAAATTGCCGGGTACCGGTCCGCGACCCCACGCGCGGGACAGCGACGTTGCGAGCAGCGCCGCGTACGGCATCGCGACGGTGATGAGCGGCACCGTAAACGCCGCGCAGAACACCGGCCATTTCCACGCACCGAGCCGAATGAGGTTGCGGCGCGTGCCTTTGGTACCGATCATGGTGTAGCGGCGCCGTCCGATCAAACGGCGCTGCACGTAAAGCAGCGCGGCGGTGACGAACAGCAGCGGCATCGCGTAGGCGGCGGCGACTTCGACGCGCGGAGGATATTGGAAAAAAAGATACAGCTGCGTCGTGATGACTTGCGTGCGCGCCGGGATCAGGATGAACGCGGGCGCGCCGAACTCCGAGATCGCCTCGAGGAACGACATGATGAATCCGGCGATAATGGCGGGCAGCGCCAGCGGTAAGACGATCGTGAGCGTGCGACGCCACGCGTTCGAGCCGAGGATCGCCGCGGCGTCTTCCATTTCCGACGGCATCAACGAAAGCGCACCCGAGACGAACGTGAACGTGTACGGGATGTTGTACGAGGCCATCACGAAGATCGCGCCCGCAAGCGAGTAGACGTTGAACGGCCCTTCTTGCGCGTGTGTGAGCGCGACGAACGCGCGATTCACCCAGCCGCTGTGCGGTGCGGCGAGCAACATCCACGCCTGCGCCCCGAGGAACGGCGGGGTGACGAACGCCGCGATGATCGCCACGCGCAGAAATTTGCGCCCCGGCAGGTTCGTGCGCGACACGAGCCACGCGAGCGGCGTGCCGATCGACGTCGCGACGGTCGCAACCGAGGTTGCGAGTACGAACGAATTGATGATAGGCGAGAGGTAGATCCACCGCGTGAACGCCGTGGCGTAGTTTTGAAAGCCGATTTTACCGGTCGTCGGTTCCTGAAGGCTCGTGTAAAACAACCAGCCGAGCGGCAGCACGACCATAATCGCGAGCGCTGCCAAGGCACCGGCGAATACGATAGCGCCCGCGTCGAGGCGGCGAGGGGTGACGTCCCTCGCCGCAATTTGAGAAGCGACGCCCAACTAGATGCCGCTACACATTATAGGTTTCGCGCCACTTTGCAACGACTTCTGGGATACCGGTCGTCAAGCGTTCAACTTTATTACGATACCACTTGATCTTGTCGAGCTTCACACCGTTGGCAGGCGGCACGTCCGTGCGAAGCGGGTAGTTGTAGCTCTTCACGAGCGCTTGTGAGTACTCGCGCGAATAATAAAAGTTCATGAACAACCGCGCAGCGTTGGGATGCGGTGCGTCCTTGAGAACCGCGACCGGCGACGTGATGATGATCGAGTCGTCGTCCGGATAGACGATGTCGATCGGGTTGCCGGCAGCTTTTTTCTCGAGCGAGTAATTGTCGGGACCCGCGCCCACCATGCGCTCGCCACCAACCTCGTCGGTCACCGTATCGTTGACGGAGCGCCCGATTTTCGGATTGTTTGCCGAGAGCTTCTTGAAGTAGTCCCAGCCGTATTTGTCGTTCATCGCTACGACCCAATTGCCGACGTAGCCGCTGAACGCAGGATGGCCGAGCGTCACTTGATTCTTCCATTGCGGATCCAGCAAGCCTTGCCACTTGTGGGGCGGCTTCACTTTGGTGTTGTAGTTGATCAGCACGAAGCCGAGCGCGCCGATCTGATACGTTTCGTCCGGATCGAGGTGGCGCAGCGATTGCGGAACTTTGTCGATGTCGGCTGGAACGAATTCGGCGAACACGCTTTGCTTCTTGAGCGTCGTGTAATGCGATTCGTCGGTCGACGCGAACACGTCCAGCTCGTGCACGCCCGATTTGAGATCCTGATTGAGTCGCTGGTAGATGACTTGCGCCGTTTGACGGATGAATTGCACTTCAATTCCGGGATACTTCGCTTTGAAGGCATCGCGAATGCGGTCTGCCGCGCTCTGCGCGTAGTGCGCCGTCCACCAAACGACCGTGCCTTCTTTTTTCGCGGCGTCGTAGAGCTTCGAGACATCCGCGTCGCTCAAGCCCCGGCGCGCTTCGGCGACGGACGGCAACGTGAGGCCCGCGGCGGCACCTCCGGCGAGCGTGAGAAACGTACTGCGCGACGGTCGAATCACAAAACCCCTCCCTTTGAATGTGCGCCCGCGGCGTAGGTACGTCGTGAGGTTGACAACTTCCGCCGCACCGGCGTACCCTTTGTCAGCAAACGTCGGAACCACGGGAGCTCGGGAAGCCGGGCTGAGAGGGCGGCAGCGCCGCCGACCGTTAACCTGATCCGGATAATGCCGGCGAAGAGGAGCACGCAGACGATGATGACGGCAACAATCACGCGCAAGCCGTTCCCCGGCTCGCGCAAAGTCTATGCGAGCGGTCGCGATCCGTCGATTCGCGTGCCGATGCGCGCCGTCGCGCTCAGCGACGGCGAGACGCACATCCTGTATGACACTAGCGGCCCGTACACCGACTCGGATGTGGAGCTCGACGTTCGCAAGGGTCTTCCCCCGATTCGCCAAGCGTGGGTTGAAGCGCGCGGCGACACGGTCGAGCTGGAGAAGCCGACGTCGATTTATCGCATCGGCCGCGAATCGATGCGCGAGCTGGACGGCATCCGCTTCGTTCCCTCACGGAAGGCGCGCGTCGCCAAAGCGGGCGCGGCGGTCACGCAAATGGCCTATGCGCGCCGCGGCACGATTACGCCCGAGATGGAGTTCATCGCGATTCGCGAGAACTGCTCGCCCGAATTCGTGCGCGACGAAGTCGCACGCGGGCGCGCCATCATCCCGTCCAACATCAATCATCCCGAAAGCGAGCCGATGATAATCGGCCGCAATTTCCTCGTGAAGATCAACGCCAACATCGGCAACTCGGCCGTCGCCTCGACAATCGAGGAAGAGGTCGAGAAGATGACGTGGGCGATCCGCTGGGGTTCCGACACCGTCATGGATCTCTCGACGGGCAAGAACATCCACGAGACGCGCGAGTGGATTCTCCGCAACTCACCGGTGCCGATCGGGACGGTTCCGATCTATCAGGCGCTCGAGAAAGTGCGCGGTAAAGCGGAAGACCTCACGTGGGAGATCTACCGGGACACGTTGATCGAGCAGGCGGAGCAAGGCGTCGATTACTTCACGGTGCACGCCGGCGTGCTGCTGCGATACATTCCGCTCACCGCGAAGCGCGTCACGGGCATCGTGTCACGCGGGGGCTCGATTCTCGCGAAATGGTGTCTCTCGCACCACGAAGAGAACTTTCTCTATACGCACTTCGAGGAGATCTGTGAGATCATGCGCGCGTACGACGTCGCGTTCTCGCTCGGCGACGGTTTGCGTCCGGGATGTCTTGCGGATGCCAACGACGAGGCGCAGTTCGGCGAGCTCGAGACGCTCGGCGAGCTGACGCAGATCGCGTGGAAGCACGACGTCCAGACGATGATCGAAGGGCCGGGCCACGTCCCGATTCACCTGATCAAGGAGAACATGGACAAGCAGCTCGAGGTCTGCCATGAGTCGCCGTTCTACACGCTCGGGCCGCTGGTCACCGACATCGCGCCCGGCTACGATCACATCACGAGCGCGATCGGAGCGGCGATGATCGGCTGGTACGGGACCGCGATGCTGTGCTACGT
>JBOHTT010000400.1:0-7921 GCA_050733775.1 Vulcanimicrobiaceae bacterium | reverse complement strand
GGTACCGGCCTGGGGTTGTCGATTTCGCTGCGTCTCGTCGAGCTGATGGGCGGCAAGCTCGAAGTCGCTTCCGAGCTCGGAACGGGATCGCGCTTTTGGTTTACGATTCCGCTGACGATCGTTTCCGAAGGCGACGGCGTCATCGCGCTTCGTGGAAAGCGCTGCGCGATCGTCATCGCCGACCGGTCGACGCGGACGATGTTGCAGCGGTACGCGCTATCTTGGCAGATGCAATCCGTCGCGGCGGAGTCGTGGAACGCGGCCAGCTTCAACGGCACTTTCGATATCGCGATCGTCGACGCGGCAGGCCGCCCGATGGCGGAGGACCGGGACGTTCACCGCATCATCACTGTCATCGACGGCGAGCCTTCATCATCGACGCTGCAAGGCGGCAACACCATCGTTCGCGCACCGTTGACGCAATCGACGCTGTACGAGGCGCTCGATGAGGCGCTCGCGAGCACGCGCGAAGCTCTCGCGGTTCCAACCCTCGAGGAACCGCTGAATATGCGCGTCTTGGTCGCCGAAGACAATGCCGTCAATCAACGCGTCGCACGAAAACAGCTCGAGCGTTTGGGTTGCAGCGTCGTCATCGCCTCAACGGGACGCGAAGCAGTCGAACGATTCCAAGACCATCGGTTCGACATCATCCTGATGGATTGTCACATGCCGGAAATGGACGGCTACACTGCTGCCCAACGAATTCGCGAATTGGAACAAGGACACGACGAACACACTCCGATCGTCGCTTTGACGGCCGGCGCGATGGAAGAGGATCGCCTCCGCTGCATCGCGGCCGGCATGGACGACTTTCTTTCGAAACCGATCGATCTAGGCGCACTGCGTAAAGCCGTCAGCCGCTGGGCTACGAAGGGAACGACTGTATGAACGTGTTCGTCATCGACGACGCCACGATCAACCTCAAGACGTACGAAAAGCTTCTGGCAAATCTCGAAGGCATCAAAGTGTACCCCTTCGTGAAAGCGCCGGAGGCTTTGCTCGCGCTGTCCGACCTGGAGCCGGACCTCGTCATCGTCGACTATCGCATGCCCGAGATGGATGGCCTCGAGTTCATCACGCGCTTTCGCAACATGTCGACTCTCAAAGAAGTTCCCGTGGTCATGCTCACGGCCGAACGCGACATCGACATCCGGCGGCGGGCCATCGAGTCGGGAGCCAACGATTTTCTCAACAAGCCGGCCGATCCGATCGAGTTCGTCGCGCGCGTGCGCAACCTGCTCGCGCTAAACGACAGCCGGCGCAAGCTGGCAAATCGGGCGCTGCAGCTCGCCGACGAAGTTCGCAAGGCTACCGTGCAGATCGCGCGCCGCGAGCAAGAGACGATCCACCGCCTGACGCGGGCATCGGAGTTCCGCGATAACGAAACCGGCTTACACATCGTACGCATGGGCCGCTACTCTGCGATCTTGGGCCGTGCGCTCGGCATGAATCACAGCGACCAGGAGCTGTTGCTGCTGGCCGCGCCGATGCACGACATCGGAAAGGTCGCAACTCCCGATAACATTCTGCTCAAGCCGGGCAAACTGACGGCGGAAGAGTGGGAGATCATGAAGCAGCACACGACTGCGGGCTTCGAGATATTGCGAGATAGCGATTCGAAGCTGCTGCAGAAAGGCGCCGAGATCGCGCTAACGCATCATGAAAAATGGGACGGCAGCGGCTATCCGCGCGGCCTTGCGGGCGATAAGATTCCGATCGCCGGCCGCATCTGTGCGCTCGCCGACGTCTTCGATGCTCTTACGTCGGTGCGCCCGTACAAGCCGGCATGGCCGATCGAACAAGCTATCGTTCACGTGCATCAAGGCAAGGGCTCTCATTTCGATCCGACCGTCGTGAACGCGTTCGAGCGCGCGCTCTCGGAAATCCGGGAAATTCGCGAAACACTCGCCGATCGAGAAGGGGTACCGGCATGAGCACGATCGACCGCACGTATCTTGCGGGCATCTTCACGGACCCAAACGAGCTTGAGGCAATCGTAGACGAAGCGGTCAACGATCTTCAAACGGGCCTTAGGGATCTCGCTGCAAAGCTCGAAGAACACGATGCGAATTCGGTAAGAGAAATCGCGCATCGCATGAAAGGCGTTGCCGGTCAGCTTGGCGCCAAGAGCGTTCAGTCGGCAGCATCGGAACTCGAGGAAGCTGCACGCAGCGATTCGGCATCAGGAAGCGCCGGATTACAAGCTTACTCAGCGCTGCTTTCGGCGCTCACCGCAGCGGTAGCCGCGTTGTAAGCTGCACGCCGAACGAGCGTGCAACCACCTTCGTGCTCTTGGGCAGAAGCAGAGCCGGAGGTGTAAAGAATGTACACACAGACGGAACGACGATCGACGGTCACAGCTACGCACGGAGTCGACCGCGCGGGAGTGGTTCGCGTCACCGGAACGTCCTGGGGTGCGATCTGGGCCGGATTCTTCGTTGCGCTCGCATCTGAGCTGATCTTGACGCTGCTGATGGTCGGCATTTTTGCCGGCGTCCTGTCGGCCTCGCCTTCGAGCGGCGGACTCGCCATCGGCGTCGCGGTGTGGATGTTTATTCAAACACTGCTGTCGTACTACTTCGGCGGCTGGGTCGCCGGTAGAATGGCGCGAGCAACGGACGGCGGAGCGCCGATGCACGCGATTGCCGTATGGGGCATCACGACGGCGGCACTGCTCTATCTGATTGGAACGCTCGGTGGCACGGTTTCGGCGGCCGCACTTGCCGTTTTGCGCGGCGCCTTCGGCGTCGGCGGTGCGCCGGTAACGTCTCCGGGCGGCGTCGAACTCGCAATTGCGACGTGGGTGCCGATCTACTTCTTCTTCACGCTGCTTTGCAGCCTCGGCTGCGCAGTTTGGGGAGGGCGCGGCGCGAGAGCGTGATCGCGCAGGAGCACCTTCGCGTGCTCCAGCGACACGCCGGTCGTTGCACCTGAGAGCATACGGGCCAGCTCTTCGAGACGGCCTTGACGATCGAGCGATACGAGCTCGATCGTCGTCGTGTCTTTCGCTTCGCGTTTACGCAGCGCGAGCTGCGCGTCGGCGAAGGCCGCGATCTGCGCGAGATGCGTCACGCAAATCACCTGAAGATCGCCGGCCAAATCGGCAAGCCGGGCGCCGACAGCGTTTGCCGTCGAGCCGCCGACACCGGCATCGATTTCGTCGAAAACCAGCGCCTTTCGCGCGGAGCGATCGGCGAGAACGACGGTGAGCGCGAGCATAACGCGCGAAAGCTCGCCTCCCGACGCGGCGCGCGCGAGCGCTCGCGGCGGCTCGCCGGGATTTGCAGCAAGGCGAAACTCGCAGCGTTCGGCACCGCGCGAACCTATTTGCTCGAGCGGCTCCAGGACGATTTCGAAGCGTGCCGCCGGCATCGCAAGAGCGGCTAACTCGGCCGAGATCCGTTTTTCGCACGCGGCGGCAGCGCGTTTTCGCGCGGCCGTCAGTTCGCGTGCCGCGTCCAGCAAATTTGCTGCCGTCTCGTCGCGTTCGCGCTGCACACGAGTGCGGTGCTCGTCACCGTGTTCGACGCGCTCGACCGTCGCATCGAATCGGGCTTTTGCTTCCAGCACAGCTTCGAGCGTCGGACCGTATTTTTTCTTGAGGCGATCGAGCGCCGAGAGCCGCTCGGCGACCGTCTCGAGCTCCGCCGGCTCGATGCCGGAGATTTCGAGGCGGCGCGCGATTTGCGACGCGAGCTCTGCGCATTCGCTCTGCAACGCTTCGGCCGATGCCCCGAGTGCTTCGAAGTCCTCGCCGTACCGCGCGAGAGAGCCGAGCGCCGATGCGGCCCTTCCGAACAGATCCGATGCCGCGACCTCCGCGTCCCCGGCTAGCGCATCGTGCGCCGTCTGAAGCGTTGCGGCGATGCGCTCGGCGTTTGCAAGCAGCTCGCGCCTGTCGCGCAGCGCGTCGTCCTCGCCGATCTGCGGCCCGATCTCGGCGATCTCGCGCGAAGCGAACGCCGCGTAGTCTGCATCTGCCGTCGCACGTCCGGCCGCCGTGTCGAATTCGCGCAGCTCGGCGTCGAGTCTCGCGTGACGCCGATACATCTCGCTCGTCAGTGCTGCGAGACCCAAGACCTTCTCGCCGCCAAAGCGATCCAGCGCGTCGAGCTGCTCCGGCGGCGCGAGCAAACGCTGCGCTTCATGTTGACCGATGATTTCGGCAACGTCCGCTCCGATCGCACGCAGCTGACCGGCGGTTACCGGAACGCCGCATACGCGCGCGCTCGTTTTGCCGTCGCCGAGCTCGCGTACGACCACGAGCAAATCCTCGTCGGTTTCCAGTCCTTGCTCGGAAAGAAGCCGCCGCAACCGCTCATTCAGATCGCATTCGATCGCTACTCGCGCGCGCTTGCGACCTTTGCGAACGGCATCGCCGGCAGTCCGCGCACCGAGCACGAAATCGATCGCGTCGAGCAACATCGTCTTGCCGCTGCCGGTCTCGCCGGTGATCGCGGTCAAGCGGCCGCCGAATTCGACCTCCGCGCGTGCGATCAGCTGGAAGTCTTCGACGACCAGTCGCCGCAGCGGCATCAGCGCGACGTTCCGCGCATCGAAACGCCCCACCTCAGCTTCTGTTCGAGGCGCGAGAAATAATGCAGCGACTCGCGGCGAGCAAACCGGATCATCTTCTCGGCTTTGCGCACCGAAACGCGATCGTGTGGCGAAAGCGTTGCGACGATCTCACCGTCCGCGTCGAGATTTGCGCGCATGCTTTCGGAATCGACGCAGATTTCGATCGTCGCGCTCGTCGGCACGATCAAGGGCCTCGCAAATAACGTGTGCGGCAACAGTGCCGCGATTCCGAAAGCATCGACCCGCGGGGAGATGATCGGACCGCCCGCCGATAGGAAATACGCAGTCGAGCCGGTTGCCGTCGAGACGACGATCCCGTCCGCCGGCAGATCGGCAACGTGCTCGCCGTCGAGCGAAAGACGAAACGTTTCGATGCGTGCCGCATCGCCTTTGTGCACGACGACGTCGTTCAGCGCGACGAAGCTTCGGCCGTCCTCGAGGCGCGCTTCCAGCATCGCGCGCTCTTCGATGACGACGTCGTCCGGGTTCGCCAGCATGCGTTGCAGCTCGCGTTGCATGTGGCCGTCCCCGTCGAGCTCGAGCTCGGTAAGAAATCCGAGACGACCTGTATTGATCCCGAGCAAAGGAATGTCGTGAGGATACGCGATGCGCGCCGCGCGCAGCAGCGTCCCGTCACCGCCGATCGCGACGAGAAAACGCGCGCCCGAAACGGCAGTTCCGTTATCCGCGAGTTTGAGTGTCTCGTCCTGGCGATCGCAAAGCGCCACGTTATATCCCGCGTCGCGTGCCGCGCGCGTCGCTTCTTCAGCAACGCGCCGAGCTGCCGGTTGCACGAGATCCACGTACAGGGCGACGACCTTGCCGGCCATTAGCGATGCGCCTCCTCAACGAGACGTTCGATGTGCCTCTCGGCGATCGCATGCCCGCCACGCTCAATGCGCAACAGAAATTCGACATTGCCTGCGGGACCGCGCAGCGGAGAAACCATCGCCGCGGCGACGCCGAGTTCGAGCTGACTCATCGCCGCGAGAAATTCGTGCAAGATCTCCCGATGCGCTTCGGGGTCGCGTACGACGCCGCCGCCGCCGAGGCGCCCCCGTCCCGCTTCGAATTGCGGCTTCAGAAGAGCGACGACGGTCCCGCCTTCGCGCAAATAGCCGATTGCGCGCCGCAGAATTGTGGCAAGCGAGATGAACGAGACGTCGGCGACGATCAAATCAAACCCGTCCGGAAACGCGTCGTCCGGAAGCGTCCGAAAGTTCGTGCGTTCGACGACCGTCACGCGGGGATCGTCGCGCAACGCAACTGCCAGCTGCCCGTACCCGACGTCGACTGCAACCACGTGCGCCGCGCCGCGACGCAGCAAGCAGTCCGTAAATCCTCCGGTCGACGCACCGACGTCCAGCGCGCGCAAGCCCGCCGGGTCGACGCCGAAAGCGTCGAGCGCCGCTTCGAGCTTTTCGCCGCCGCGGCTCACGAACGGCCGCGGACGATCGATTTCAACGTTTGCATCGATTGCAACGGTCGTCCCAGGCTTCGTCATCGGCCGCCCATCGACGCGAACGCGGCCGGCCATGATCAAGCTACGCGCGCGTGACCGCGTGACGCCGCTTCGCTCGGCGACGGCCGTATCCAGCCTAGTGCTTTTCCGTTTCGGCTGCGCCATTTGCCGCGGCCTCGATCGCGCTTTGTGCAGCCTTGAGCAGCCCTTCGCAGCGACGCGCCAACTCCTTACCTTCTTTGAAAAGCTCGACGGAAAGATCGAGGGACACGTCCTCCGTCTCGAGTTGTTTTACGATCGCTTCCAAGCGCGCGAGGGCCGTCTCGAATTCACCCGTCTTCTGAGTCACGTTCCGTCCGTTCGACGCGTGCGTGCAGCGTTCCGCGAGCCACCTTGGCGCTGACCGTCGCGCCCTCGGGCACGCCGGCTGCGTCCCGAACGGCGCGGCCCTCATAGCGTACGATGGCGTATCCCTGTTGCAGAATCGCTTCCGGATCTTTACCGCGCAGCTCCGCCACGACGAGCTTCAGTCGCTCCGATGCGACGCGAATGCGGTTCTGCGCGGCCGGCCCTAGCCGCACCCGTGCGACGGCCAGCGTTTTTTCGCGATCGGCGAGACGGATTTTCGGATCCACGCGATCGAGCCGGCGCTCGAATGCCGCGAGCACTTCGCGCCGGCGCCGCAGCACGTCGTGTGCGCGAAGACGAAGCGATTCTCGCGCCCGGTCGAGATGCTGCCGCCGCAGTCCGACGATTCGCGCGGGATCGCTGACGGCAGACCGTCCGACGATTCGCTGGAAGTGCGTGTTGCCCAGCGTTATCGTCGCCATCGCGCAGCGATGCAGTCGCGCGCGTCGCGCCTCGATGAGCTGCAAGAGCTCCTCGCGCGTCTGCGGCGAAACCGCAATTGCGGCAGCGGACGGCGTTTCCGCTCGCCGGTCGGCAACAAAGTCGGCGATCGTGTGATCCGTCTCGTGACCGATTGCCGCAATGACGGGGAGCGGGGACCGCAGCAGCGCGCGCGCGACTTCCTCGGTGTTGAACGCGAAGAGATCCTCATACGAGCCGCCGCCCCGCACCACGACGACGCAATCGACGTCGAGACGCGATGCGCGGTTGATCGCACGAACCACCTCACCGGCCGCAGAAATGCCTTGAACCGGCGTTTCGACGAAGGTTACCGTAATGTGCGGTGCGCGCTCCGTCAAGATTTTGAGGAAGTCTTTCGCCCCCGCGGCGTCTTTGGAGCTGACGAGAGCAAGCGAGAACGGATAGCGCGGTATGGGGCGCTTGCGCTCTTGCGCGAACGCACCTTCCTCTTCGAGCTTACGCTTGAGCCGCTCGTACAGCTCGTGAAGCCGTCCGATGCCGTCCGGTTCGACGCGATAGGCGATGAGCTGATATTTGCTCGCCTTCGCGTACGCCGAGATCTCGCCGTATGCGATGACTTGCTGACCGTTTTGTAGCGTTGGCAGCTCCGCTGCGCGCTCGCTCCAGACGACGCACCCTAGAAGTGCATCTGAATCTTTCAGATCGAAGTACACGTTGCCGCCGCGCTGCGGCGAGATATTCGAAATCTCACCGCGCACGCCGACGTTGCGCAGCCACTTGTCGTTCTGGAGCACGCCACGCAGATATTGCGCGAGTCGCGAGACCGCGACGATGCGGGCAGGCGCGCTTTCTTGAGGCCGCATCTAAGGCTCCCTATTGTCCGCCGGCGGACGGAGGCGTGGGAGCCGAACCGTTGTTGATGTTGATGAAGTGCTCGCCGTCGCCGACCATTCCGGGCGTAATCGGCGTTGGCGTCGCCGCAGGCGCCGCCGGAGCCGCATTCGATTTCGCCGGCGCTTCGTCGACCGGACCGCACGACTCAGACGGGCC
>JBOHTT010000399.1:0-3917 GCA_050733775.1 Vulcanimicrobiaceae bacterium | reverse complement strand
ACGAACACCACGCGACCTTCGCAAAACTCTTCGGCGATTTCGCGCACGTACGTCGCGATCGCGCTGGATGCTGCCACGTCGACGCCAAGATCGCCGACCGGATCGCCTGCCGCAAAGTCGTAGCCGGCGCTGACGACCAGCAATTGCGGCCGAATCCGCTCGCAGGCCTTTTTCAGCGTCTCGCGCCACAACGCAACGAAGCCCTCCGTCTCGTACGACAGTCCGAGCGGAAAGTCGAGCAGCGTGCCGTCCGCATCGATGTGATTGTCGCGCCCGGAACCGGTACCGGGGTATGCCGGCGAAGCGTGCGTCGAGATATACGAAACCCCGCCGCCGACGAGCGCTTCGGTCCCGTTGCCATGATGGTAGTCGAAGTCGATGACCAGGGCCCGACCGCCCGTGCGCGCGACGAATGCGCGCGCGGCGATGCCGGCGTTGTTAAAAAGACAAAACCCCATACCGCGACGCGGCTCCGCGTGGTGACCGGGAGGCCGCACGACTGCGAACGCCGCGCGCCGCTCGTTCATCGCAACGTCGAGCGCGCTCAGCGTCGCGCCCGCCGCTCGCACCGCAGCATCCCAGGAGGCCGCATCGATAATCGTATCGCCGGTCGAGAGATACGCCGCCGGAATGCCCGCGCGCAACCGCTCGATCTCGGCGTGCACGAGATCGACGTACGCGGCCGGATGAACCAGGAGCAGCTCGTCACGCGTCGCATCGCGCGCCGGGCGCCGATCCGAAAGGAGACCTACTTTTTCGAGATGCGCGAGCAGCGTTCTTAAGCGTGCCGGAGATTCGGGATGCGCGATACCCTCGAGGTGGGCGCTGCATCGCTCATCACCGACGACGATCACGGTTTCTTGGTGGGCTTCGGTGACGGCTTGGGGTTACCGTTGCTGCCCATCTCGTGGATCATCTTCTGCACTTCGCTATACGCTTGCGTACCGGGTTTCAGATACGCCAGAAATCGCTCGTAGGCGCTCCTGGCCTGTGCTTTTTGCCCTTGCTTTTGATACGTCTGGCCGAGCATGTAGATCACCGTCGGATCCTGCTTCACATAATCGCCGCCGTTCTTTTCGATCGCCTCGAAAATTTGCTGCGCTTCCTTATAGTTGTGCAGGTTCAGGTCGGTCTGGCCGACGGCTTTGAGCACGTCGGGCGCATGCGTGAGATCGTAGGCATGACGGAACGCATCGTGTGCCGGCTGCCAATCGTTCTTGCCCGCGTAGGTGCCGCCGAGCATGCTCCAGGCCCGCGGATCGGTCGGCGATATCTCGGTGAGCCGCTTGAGATAGTCGAGCGATGTGTTCCAATCTTTTTGCTCGGCATAGTAGCTTCCGAGACGCCCAAGGGCATCGCGATTGTCGCGGTTCTTTCCAAGACCCGCTTGCCACTGCGCGACGGCATTCGTCATGTCGTTCTTGGATGCGAAATAGTCGCCATAGGCTACGTGCACGATCTGCGTATCGGGATACTGCTGCAAGGCCGATTTGTAGGTCGCGAGGGCTTGATCGTCCATTTTTTCCGTGGCGTACATCCGCGCTTCCTCGACCAGCACGCTGGCTTTGTCGTCCGTTCCCGGCATCGCCGAACGCAGTTTTTCGTAGGCCGGAATCGCATCCTTGACGTCGTGCTCCTGCGCGAGAATCTCCGCTTTCCCGGTTAACGCATCGATATTATTCGGCTCGAGTGTAAGCGCACGATCGTATGCGGACGCGGCGAGCGCGATCGCGTTTTGCCTGACGTAACTGCGCGCCTCGAGCAAGAGCGGTTGCACGTCTTTCGGATCGATCTTCGCCGCCGCTTCGTATTGCTGGCGGGCTTCGTCGAACTTACTTTCAGCCTCGAGGACCGTGCCGTAGGCCTCGTACGCCGCCTTATCGTTCTTGTTGAACGTCAGGCCCCGCTTTGCGACTCGCTCGGCATCGGCTACGCGATTTTCCTTCAAATAAATGTCGGCCAACAACGAAAGCACGCCGATGTTGGTCGGCTCGAGATTCGATGCGCTTTCGAGATCTGCGGTCGCCTGCGGCAAGCGGTTCATCATCATGTTCGAGTAGCCGCTCAGATAATAGATCTGGCCCGTCTTGACGCCGAGCTGCTGGAGACGCTGCGCCGTCTGAAGCGCAAGATCGGGACGCGCGATCTGAATGTAGTATTGCGTGATCTTCAGGAGCGCTTCACGATCGTTCGGATTGGCCTTCAGCTGCGCTTGCAGCTTGGGAATCGCGACGTCGGGCGGCTCGGGCGTGGCGGTTGCTGCCGCGGACGGCTCAGTGCTCCCGCTCGGACTCGGACTCGCACTCGCGGCCGGCTTGCCTTTCGTTGCCGCCGTTGCGGACGTGCCCGTGACAACCGCTACGAGCGCGACGGCGGCGACCAATGCAAAAAGAAATCTCAATGTACTTTTTCCGCCTCGACGCGTTTCGTCAGCTCAGGAATAATCGCGAATAGATCGCCGACAACGAGCAGATCGGCAAAATCCGCAATCGGAACGCTGCCGTCTTTGTTGATGGCTATGATAGTACCAGCCGTACGCATGCCGACCTTGTGCTGGATCGCACCGGAGATCCCCGCGGCAACATACAGCGCGGGGCTGATGGTCTTGCCGGTCTGGCCGACTTGATGCGAATGCGGAATCCAGCCCGCGTCGACGGCGGCGCGCGAAGCCCCCACTGCGCCTCCCAGCGCGTCGGCGAGGGGCTTCAGCAGCGTCGTAAAAGGTTCGGGGCCACCCAGCCCGCGACCGCCGGATACGACAATCGACGCTTCCTCGACGCCCAGCTCCGCGGCGGCTTCCTCGACTTCCTTACCGATCTTCATAGGGTACGTCTTGCCGGAGGGCAACGCCACTTGCGTCACCGTCGCCGTCGGCGCGGCGGCCGCTTTGGCGGCGAAGACGTTTGGCCGCACGGTGATGACGCCGTGTTGCGCGTTCTTGAAGGCGCACGTGACGATCGTGAGTCCGCCCAGCTTCGGCGACACCGTCGCGACTTTGCCGTCGCGCACGGTAACGTCGGTGGCATCCGACGTCATGCCCGCATCGAGACGCGCGGCGACGCGGCCGCCGACGTCGCGGCCGATCATCGTGTTCGGCACGAGAATCAGCGACGGACCGGCTTCTTTCGCGACGCCTTCCAGCGCGTCGACGAGCGGGTCGATGAGATATTCAGCTGTCGCGCCGCCGTCGGCAACGTGCAGCGTGCCGAGCCCATACTCTTTGAGCGCGTTTGCCGCGTTTGCGGCGCCGACGCCGGCGACCACGCCATGCGAGGTTCCACCGAGCGCGGCTGCCAGCTCTCGAGCTTTTGTGGCCAGCTCGAACGAGACCCGGCGCGGCGTGCCGGCGCGCTGCTCGATGAAGACGATGACGTCCTTCATTATAAGAACTTCTTTTCTCTGAGGAAGTCGAAGATCGCGGTCGCGCCTTCAGGGCCGTCGGCTGCGTTGACGACGCGTCCCTTTTGCCGCGCCGGCGGCGTCGCGAGATCGAGCACTTCCGTTTTTGCGCCGTCGCTGCCGACCGCGCGATCGATGCCGAGATCGGCCAAACTCAAAACCGCGATCGTCTTTTTCTTCGCGCCCATGATGCCTTTGAGCGACGGATACCGCGGCTCGGCGATCGCCTTCGTTACGGAAACGACTGACGGCGTCGGGACGCTGATCTCGAGATAACCGGTGTCGGTCTCGCGCTGTCCCTTGATCGTGTTTCCTTCGCTTTCCAGCTTGCGCACGTACGTGAGCCCCGGGACGCCGAGATGCTCGGCGAGCATTCCCGGCACTTCGCCCGTAATCGCGTCCGTCGATTGCGTTCCGCACACGACGAGATCGAATCCGATCTTCTTCAAGCCCGCCGCCAAGACGTACGCCGTGACGGAAACGTCGGAGTTCTCGAGCTTCGGATCGCTGAGAATGAC
>JBOHTT010000398.1:0-7059 GCA_050733775.1 Vulcanimicrobiaceae bacterium | reverse complement strand
GGCGCGGCACGGCTTGCGGTAATGGACGCGCCGCTGGATGCGGCGCTTGCCCGCGAGCTGCGCGCGCGTGCTGCATCACTTGCGAGCGCGCTGGTCGTCCGCTCGTCGAGCGAATTGGAAGCGGCGGGACGTTGGGCCGGCGCCTTTACGTCGTACGTCGGTATCACGCCCGATCAAATCGACGTCGCAGTGCGCGGATGTTGGGCCTCTGTCTATTCGCGCGACGTCCTCGAGCGCTGCGAGAACGAAGGTGTCGATCCGCGCAGCCTGCGCCTTGCGGTGCTCGTGCAGCCGGCGATCGAGTTTGAAGCCGGTGGTGCTGCGCGCCACGGGCGGGATGGCGCCGTGCACGTTACCGCAACGCGCGGCTCGCCCGCACAGCTGATGACCGGATGGGTAGCCGGTGAAGAAATCGTCGTCGAGTCAGGTGGCAGCGTGCCGGAGAGCGGGAGCCGCGTCGTCGGCGCCGAGGGTTTGGTCGCCGTCGCGGCGCTCGCGCGCGACGTGCACAAGTTGCTTGACGACGATCTCATCGAGTGGGGCTGGACGCCCCAGGTCGGTGCGCTGCTCTTGCAATCAAAGCGCGCCGGAGAAGCTGAAGTGCACGCAAGCGCGCCTGCGCCACACGTTCCTGCGGCTTCGCGCGAGAGCGCCGACGCGATCGCGGCGATCCGCCTCGCGCGATTGGTGCGGCGCTTTTCCGGATGGCTCGCAGAAGAAGCGATCTTGCCGTGGGCGATCTTGCTGGCTGACGAATTTCCAGAGGGCGACGTTGCTCCCGCTCAGTATCCCGCGGCGGAAGCGCGCGACGCGGTGCGCGAGCTCGGACGGAAGCTTGCGGCGAGTGCGTGGGGCGTGCCGGAGACAGAGGCGTTTCGTACCGGACTGCAGGCGCTGGAAGCGGTGCGTACCGCCGCCGCCGGCGACAAATTGCTCGAACGGATTCGCCGCGGCGTACGGCTCGACTCGCGTCTCGTTGCACGCGCCTTCGGGCTCTTTGCGGCGGCCGAGCAAACCGGCGGCACGGCGAAGATTGCGCCCGCGCGCGATCGATGGGAGCCATTTGTCTTTTCGACGGTGCAGCGCTACGGCGAGCGGCGCCCCGCGAGCGGCGTCGTGGAAGGTATCGGTGCGGGCCGCGCCCGCTACGTCGACGCGCCGTCCGCAGCACCGCCTTCGCGCGATCGCAAGGTTTTGATCGTTCCGCAGCCGCTCGCGTCGTTTGCGCCGCTACTCTGGAACGCCGCCGGCCTCGTCACGATTGCGGGCGGAGCGGGCGCGCATCTGATGGAGATCGCGCACTCGCTCGCCGTTCCGACGGTGATGCGATGCCGGCTCGACGACATCGTGGCGGAAGGCGCTGAGCGGTTCTTGCTCGCCGTCGACGGCGACGCAGGCTGCGTTTCCATGTTGCCCCTGCGAGGATGAAGCCACGATGGGGGTGCATCCACTGCATGCAGTCACGTGGACAGGTCACGAGGAGGTCGGATGCCGCTGCGGATCGGTCTTGTCGGGCTCGGAATCATGGGGTCGGCGTATGCCGGGCATCTCATTGAGGGCGGCTTCCCGACCGTCGGATACGATCCGGATGCTGCTGCACTGCAGCGTTACGTCGCGCGTGGCGGGCGGCCAGCCGCGTCTCCGAGCGAGACGGGGCGCCTCGCGGACGTCGTAATCGTCGCGCTCTCGAGCGTGGCTGCCGTTGAGGCGGCGATCTTCGGCGAGGACGGTTTAGCCGCCGCAATGGTGCGGGGGAAGATCGTCTTAGACGCGGGCACGTTCGATCTCGACCTGAAAGAGCGCATGCGCGATGCCCTCGAGCGCAACGGCGCAAGCGTGCTCGACACGCCCGTTAGCGGCACGGGCTCACAAGCGCAAAAGAAAGATTTGGTTTTCTTCGCGAGCGGCGAACGCGACGCGTTCGATCGCGCTCGAGGCGTCCTCGGTGCGCTCGCGCGAGACGTGCGCTACGTCGGGCCCTTTGGAAACGGATCGAAGCTGAAGTACATCGCCAACTTGCTCGTGACGATTCACAATCTCTCGACGGCAGAGGCGATCGTCCTCGGCGAGCGCGCCGGAATCTCAGCCGAAACGCTGCTGGACGTACTCGGCGACAGCGCGGCAACCTCGAGAATGTTTCAAGTGCGCGGCCCGATGATGGCGTCGCACACATACGAACCGGCGACGATGCGACTGGAAGTCTATCAGAAGGACATCGACATCATCGACGGTTTTGCCAAGGCGCTGCGGTGCCCCACGCCACTGTTTTCGGCCAGCAAACCCTTTTACGAACGCGCGATCGAGCGCGGGCGCGGGAAGGAAGACACCGCCGCCATCGTTTCCGTCTTGCGCGAATCTGCAGGGTTACCGGCAGACTAATGGGCGCGGCATTCTACGTTCAGAACGTCCTCGGCGGGCTTGCGTATGGAAGCCTGCTGTTCTTGATCGCGTCCGGGTTCACGTTGATCTTCGGATTGATGCGCATCATCAACATCGCCCAGACGTCGTTCTATATGATCGGCGCCTACGTCGGGCTCTCGTTGATCGCGAAGGGGATGAATTTCTGGTTTTCCGGCCTCGTTGCCGGCATCGCGACGATGCTCTTGGGCTTCGCTCTCTATAGTCTGTTCTTACACCGCTACCATGCCGACCATCTCACGTCGCTGCTGTTGACGATCGGCGCAGCCTTGATGCTGGACGACTCGGTGCTCGCGGTTTGGGGCGGCGATCCGCATTCAATCTCTTCGCCGCCCGAGCTTGCCGGCTCGATCCATGCCGGCAATCTCGTCTTTCCGTCGTATTGGCTGGCGCTGATCTTCGTCAGCCTTGCAATCGCCGGAGGCATGTTCTTGTTCATGCAGCGGACACAGCTCGGCATGATCATACGCGCCGCCGTCGACGACGAGGAGATGGCGCGCGGCGTCGGCGTCGACGTCAACCGCTCGTTTTACATCGTGTTCGCAGCGGGTGCGTTGCTGGCCGGCTTGGGTGGTTTGCTCGGCGGCCCGATTACCGCGGCGTATCCCGGACTCGACGGCGAGCTCACGCCGCTCGCGTTTGCCGTCGTCATCGTCGGCGGCATGGGAAGTCTAAGCGGCGCACTGGTCGGCAGCGCGCTCATCGGCCTCGTGAACGCGTTCGGGAAAGCGATGTTCCCCGAGTTCTCGTATTTCACGATCTTCGTACCCGTCGCACTAATCATGGCGCTGCGTCCGCAAGGTTTGTTCGGCCGTACGCAATGAGGCGATGGATCTGGATTGGCGTCGCCGTCGTAGGGCTCGTCATCGCGCTCGTCGTCCCGCGCGTCGGCGTGC
Source organism: Vulcanimicrobiaceae bacterium (assembly GCA_050733775.1). Taxonomy (GTDB): domain Bacteria; phylum Vulcanimicrobiota; class Vulcanimicrobiia; order Vulcanimicrobiales; family Vulcanimicrobiaceae; genus JAFAMS01. The sequence goes on along the minus strand of JBOHTT010000398.1, from coordinate 3,745 downwards.
CGACGTTCTACGTTTCGCTCCTGACGCAGACGTGGATTTTTGCAATCGTCGCCATGAGCCTCGACCTGCTCATCGGATTCGCGGGTCTCGTCAGCTTCATGCAGGCGGCGTTCTTTGGCGGCGGCTCGTACGCCGTCGCGATTGCGGCCACGCGTTTCGGCATCACGGCGTTCTTTCCGCTGGCCGTCATCGGGATCGCGATCGGCGCCGTCGTCGCCGCCGTGTTCGGTTTGGTGGCGTTACGTGCGGAAGGCGTCGGCTTCATCATCATCACCATTGCGCTCAATCAGATACTTTGGGGCCTTGCGTACCAATGGGTGTCGGTCAGCGGCGGCGATAACGGCATCACCGGGTTCTCGCGCCCGATGGTGGGCCCGTTCGATGTTTCGGGCAATGCCGGCTACTATCACCTCTGCCTCATCGTGTTCATTGTTGTCCTGCTCGTTCTGCTCGCGCTCGTTCGCTCGCCCTTCGGACTTGTGTTGCGCGGAGTGCGCGAAACGCCGCGCCGTATGCGGGCACTAGGCTACAACGTCTGGCTCTATCGTTATTTGGCGTTGCTGATTTCCGGCGGAATCGCCGGATTAGCAGGCGCGCTTTTCGCCTGGTACAATCAGTTCGTCGGACCGACGAACGTTGCGCTGGATCAGTCCGTGCAAGTGCTGGTCATGGTGATCTTGGGCGGCATCGGAACGCTCTTCGGGCAAGTGCTCGGCGCGGGGATCGTCGTGTTCCTCAGCAACGGCCTCTCGTCAGTGACGCAACGCTGGCAGCTCGTGCTGGGCGCGATCTACTTCATCATCGTAATGTACGCTCCGGACGGCTTGATCGGTCTCGCGCGCCGCACGCTGCGCAGAGCGCAGGGCAAACGCGTCGCAACGGTACGAATCGCGGGAGAAGAAACGTGACCGCAGCCGTTGCGACCGATGTCTGTTTGGCGCTGCGCGCGGTGCACAAGCGGTTCGGCAACTTGAGCGTGCTCGAAGACGTCTGCTTTTCCGTCGGTCATGGCGAGCGGCGCGGAATCATCGGACCGAACGGCGCCGGCAAGTCAACGCTTTTCAACGTAATCTCCGGTGAGGTTCCGCTCACCAGCGGAACGGTTCATCTTCTCGGACGCGACGTCAGCAAAATGCCTGCCCATCACCGAGCGCGCCTCGGATTGTCGCGGACGTTTCAAACGACGACGCTCTTTCCGCGTTTGACCGCGGTCGAGAACTTGATGCTGGCACTCCAAGCGGACTCAAAAGATCGCTTTCAGTGCTTGCGGCCGTGCACGAGCTTCCACGACCGCCACGATGAAGCGGTGCAGCTGCTCGATCGAGTTGGTCTCGCCGAGCGCGCGGCAACGATCGTCGATTCGCTGGCGTACGGCGAAAAGCGGCAAATCGAAATTTTGATGGCTATGGCGCGCCGGCCAAAGTTGCTGCTGCTGGACGAACCTACGGCCGGTTTGCCGCAGAGCGATGCATCGCTCGTAACCGAGATGCTTAAAAGAGACAAGAGCGGTATGACGATGGTGCTCATCGAGCACGACATGAGCGTCGTGTTCGACGTCGTCGAAAAGCTCACGGTTCTGCACTACGGTCGCGTCATCGCCGACGGGACGCTCGAGCAAATTCGCGCCGACCAAAACGTGCAAGAAATCTACTTAGGCGGCAAGCTGTGATTGCGCGCGACGTCATGCTGGACGTTGAAGGCGTCCACACCTACTACGAGCACAGCCACATCTTGCAAGGCGTCACGTTACAAGCGCCGGCCGGACGCGTGACCGGAATTCTCGGGCGCAACGGCGTGGGGAAGACGACGCTGATGCGCTCCATCATCGGCTTCACTCCTCCGCGCGCCGGGACGATCGCGTTCAACGGGGAGGCCATCGAGCGATTGCCTTCGCACCTGATCGCACGCCGCGGCATCGGCCTCGTCCCGCAGGGGCGCCGCGTTTTCCCTTCGCTCACGGTCGTCGAGAATCTCCAGATCGGTGCCGTGGGCGCACGAGAGGGTCGCTGGAATCTCGAGTCGGTGTTCGCGCTCTTCCCGCACTTGGAGCGGAGGCGTGCCAATTACGGCGGCCAGCTCAGCGGCGGCGAGCAGCAGATGCTCGCAATCGGCCGGGCGCTGATGTCGAATCCGCTCCTGTTGCTGATGGACGAGCCGTCGGAGGGGCTGGCGCCCCTCATCGTGCGCGGCCTGGGAGAAACCCTGCAGCGTTTGAAGGAAACGGGCCTGGCCATCGTCCTGGTGGAGCAGAACCTTCCCCTCGCGCTGTCCGTTGCCGATACGGCGTACATCATCAGCAAAGGTCAGGTCGTCTATCACGGGAGTCCCGCAGAGCTTCGTGATAACGAAGCGCTCAGGACGAAGTATCTCGGAGTTTAATTAACGCACGAATCCGGAGGGGTTACATGAAGAGGAAAGATCTGATCGTCGGCGGATCGGCGCTTGCCGTCACCGCCGTAGGGGTCCGCAAGGCGCGCGCCGAGGCCGGCACCGTGAAGGTGGCGTTGCTCGCACCGCTCACCGGATTTGCGGCGGCAGCCGGTCACGACATGGTTAACGCATGGGACCTCTATTGGTCTGCTCACAACAACACGGCTGGTGGCGCGAAGATCGTTACGACGGTGTACGACACGGCCGGCACGCCGCAAACCGCGCTCAACCAAGCACGCAAAGCGGTCGAGCAAGACGGCGCGCAGATGTTGCTCGGGCCGTATCTTGCAAACAGCGGATACGCGCTCGCGCCGTTTGCGGAATCGCACAAGATGCCGTTGCTGTTCCCGACCGTGTCAGCCGACGATCTCTCACAGCGCAAGGCGAGCCCCTACATCTTGAAGGTGGCGGGATGGAGCTCGAGTCAGCCGGCGCATCCTGCGGGCGAGTGGGCCTACGAACAAGGACATCGGAAAGCTGTGACGCTGTGCAGCGCGTACGCGTTCGGTTACGAGAATGCCGGCGGCTTTTGCCAAACGTTCGTCGAGCACGGCGGCAAGATCGTGAAGCAATTATGGGCACCCAATGGTACGACCGATTTCAGCGCGTATTTCTCGCAAATCCGCGCGCTGAATCCCGACGTCGTGTTTGTTTGCTCCGTGGGATCGGACGCCGTTCACTTCATGGAGCAGTGGAGCTCGTTCGGCTTCAAAGGCAAGTTGGAGCTGATCGCCAACGAGACGCTTACCGATCAGTCCAACGTTCGCTCGATGCCGCCCGAGGTGGTCGAAGGAACGATTGGATTCGCGCATTTCGCCGAGGGCCGCGACGACAAGATCTCGCGTGACTTCGCGCTGAAGTATGCGGCGAAGACGAACCAGCTGCCGTCGTACATGGCCGGCGGTTTCTACACGGCCGGTGGCTGGATCGGAACGGCGATCGAAAAATTGCACGGAGACATCTCGAACACCAAGGATTTTCTCGATGCGATTCGCGGCGTGCATCTGAGCGACTCGATCTTGGGCCCCATCTATCTCGACGAATATGGCTGCCCTGTCCAGAACATCTATCTCCGTAAAGTCGTCGCCACGACCGGTGAGGCGGCGAAGTACGCGAAAACCTGGAACGTCGTCGTCAAGACCTATCCGAGAGTCTCGCAGTTCTGGAAGTGGAAGCCGGCCGACTACCTCAAGCAGCCGGTCTATTCCGATACATACCAGGGGTACAATGCCTGAGGGCGTTGACCGATAACCCCCTACAGTGAAAACTATGCGGGCGGCGGTCTACTACGTGCCTCGGGACATTCGCATCGAGG